>CASGVX010000243.1 GCA_949346185.1 uncultured Lachnospiraceae bacterium | reverse complement strand
TGAATTTCTGCTTTTCCATATCCCTCTCCTCCTCATATCCCCAGGCAGGGGCGTATCCCGAAATAGTCCTCCATGCGGTCACGCAATCCGTCAGTCGTCATGCCGTACTCATCAGCTATGCAGGATTCACAGCAAGGGTATTTGTACGCAAGCGCCTTTGACAGCCGGGCATCCCAGCTGTTGAGCTGGTTCCCGCATTTGTTGCAGTATCTGTCCAGCCATGCTAATTTTGCCATCATTCCTTCACCATCCTTTCCTGGGTGCTTTTTGAACACAAAAAACAGGAACGGCTTCACTCCAGTTTGCTGGTGCCCATGTATCTCCCATGGGCCGAAACCATTCCTGCTATTCTTATTATTGCAATAATCCCAATCTATAGTTCCAAAAAAAGCCAGACACATCCCATATCGTATGGGCATACTGCTTGACCATACATACAAACCTGACAACGTGTGCAATGCGGGCGTTCGACCGCTGTCCGGATGCTACCATCCAGGATACGCACAAAAATCAATTACAGATACAGTCTAGCACAATATATAGTATCAGTCAACCAAATAATTCCCATATATTGATTTCATAATCTCAGGCAAATCTATTGAGCCCTTTCCGCATTTTTCTTCAGGACAGTAATCTCATGTGCCTTCTCAAATGATTCTATAAACTGTTTCATGAATGTTTCCACATTTTCTACGGAAGACGGGATTGTTATGGTCTCTTTATCTCTCTCCACACAGTCCCCTGCTGTCTCTCCCGGCTGGTATGCCCTCACCTCATAATCATATCCATTCTCACCCAGCCACTTCCTTACCATGGCTTCAACACTTTGGTTTCTCTCCATGCTGCTTAATTCCTCCTTTCAGTCCTGTAACAGATTTCTGTTTATTACAGTATAAGTTATTTATGTTGAAAAATATAGTTCCAAAAAGTCTATCTCCAACAGTTCGAATGCACCCCTGACATTGCCCTCAATCACTCACCCTCTAAGCTGTCTTTCCATATCGTAGATTTCCATTTCCAGCTCCCTAATCCGGGCATCATTTTCTTTTATCCATCCATAAATCTCATCCACCTTGTTTGGATTTCGTGTCATTGAGATTCTGTCGTATAAATTTTGATTGTTTTGCTGGATATTGGAAATCCTCAGCTGCCTTCTCTTAATCGCATCCTGCGTTTTTGCAACCCACTCCTGATGCTTATTTGCAAGAGCAGCATTCCGCGAATCAAAATAAGCATCCATTATCGAGCGGAAGGAACTCCAAAGCTGATTCTCGTAATCTTTACCAGCAAAACCAATCTCCCGCCAGCGTTGTTGCAGAGCTTTCATACGATTAGCACCGGATGCCGAATAATCATATGCCCCCGCAATCCCCTGTGCTTCGGCAATCAGTTCACTTTTTGACTGCTTGTTTTGCAAAAACTGTTCGTCAAGCTTTTGGTAGTAAGCTTTTTTCCTGGAATAAAATTCTGCACTAATTTGGTGGAATTCTTCCCACAAGCGCTTATCTTCCTCATAGCCAGCACTGCCTGCTGATTTCCAGAGCTCCAGCAGGCCCTGCAGCTTATCCCCTGTCCCTTTCCAATCAACAGAATATTGAGCAGTGCTTCGGGCATCTCTTATCAGAGCCTGCTTTTTCTGCTTACTTTGAATCCGTTGCGAGTTCAGCTCACTAAAATGCTTGTTTTGTCGATCAAAAAAAGTCTGTCTGGCCAATTGGAATTCCTTCCACAGCTGGTCATTGTAAACCTTTCCAGCATTTCCTGCTTCTTTCCACCTTTCCATGAGTTCTTTCATTTTGCTGTTAGTCGATTTCCAATCCGTCGAGTCAGAAAGGGATACCGCTTCTTGGATTAGGCCTTTTTTAACTATCCTGCTGTTTTCCTGTCTTTCATTTCTGATTTTGGCCAGATTATTCTTTTCTACCGCAATCAGCCATCTCTGCTCCAGCTTTTGCTCTTTAGGAGTATTCCAATTAAAAAGATTATTCCACCTGGAACATAAGATTTCAAAATCACGGACAGAATACTGTTCTGCTTTTGCCAAGGCAAATGCCTCGTTTATAATAGATTCCTTCTCCTTAATATCTCCTTCCAGCGCCTTAAGCGTATCTCCAAATGTGCTATCTCCATATTCCTGCACCCTCCCCTCTCCTGGATGTCTCCAGTATAGCATCTGGTAGGTATCATCCAATTTTAATGCTATCCAGTGGCCATGTCCATCTGAACGGTTTCTTTCCGGTGTAGTTGGCCGCCCAGCTGAATCCACTGCCCCATAAAGAACCTCAATTATTTCCGCTCCTGAAGAATGTTTTCTTGTATGTATTTTTGCGTATGGGTCATCGAAATTTGGCACTTGGTCCCATGAATTATTCATTTTACTCTCCTTTCATCTCCTGTAACAGCTTTCTGTTTATTACAGTATAAGCTATTTACGCTAAAAAATATAGTTCCAAAAAATCTATTCTCTAAAAGCATTTGTAATCCCCTCAACAGCATTCTATGAGTGGGGTGAAGAGAGGAACAAATATATCTTTCAAAAGGAAAACCGCAAGCTGCCATCTGTTCAGAACTCCCGAAAGTACTGCCCAGAAAATCAAGGACAGAATCCGGGATGAGCTGGGGGGCACTGTAAAATCGGTGTTTCGGACATCATGATGCTTGCAAAGATGGCTTCAGATTTCCGGAAACCGAATCTGATACACACCCTTTACCAGAAGAAAATCAGCAGAAAATGTGGTCTCTCCCCGTATCGGAAATGTTCTTAGTGGAACGTGCCACGACCAGGAAACTCTTCTCCATGGGAATCAAGACCATCGGCGAACTTGCACAATCCGTCCCTGCATTGCTGAAAGCAGTCCTGCAAAAGCAAGGCGAGATAATCTGGGGATTTGCCAACAGCATAGACCTTTCCCCAGTATTGGCACAGTCTGCACCGAACAAAGGGTATGGCAACAGCACCACAATGCCCTTTTAAAAAAACAATTACATTGACATAATACGGTATAATACAGCATAAAGTGTACTATAGTAACCTTTGAGCACAAACACTCTTATAAATACGCATAGCAATACCGCCCTGTCCAATCCCAGGGCGGCACCTTTTACTTTTCTTCCCTATAATTCAGCTGCATGAACAATCGTCACCAACCAGTTTTCCACAAGTCCTCCATCAGTTTCTTTTCATCCACCTAACAGTCTAAATGCTGCCTACTTTCCACTCAGCCTGTGGCATTATCTGAGGTAAATATTCCTCCCAAAACCACTCATTATCTATTATAGCCTGATACATTGCTGCCTGCCACGTGTTTAATCGAACATCTTCTTTATCTTCTATATGCTCCATCAAATCTTTTATTGCCAGTGCTTTTCCTCCACGTTTATATAGACGCTTTATCCTATTAAAACAAGCCCCGTCTGCAGTGCCTCCTCTATCCTGTCCAGCTCATCGCTGCTGTCGTCACAGATGCCCGCAAGGATTTCTTCTCCGCCTGCCATCAGCCTTTGCTCCCAGCAGGCCCTGTCCCATCCTTGCGGTCTTCCTCCATGGAGTTCTTGACACACTGTAGGACGGCATGGTTGAAAGAGATGCCTTCGCGGTCTTTTATCTCCTCCAGCCATTCGTAGAGGATTGGCGTGAACCGTATGGTCCTGGATATATTGGGGCTGATAAGTTCTTTGTCGAAATGCATGGCCATGGCGTACCTCCAGTTATGACTGCTCTTATGTACGCCATTATTATAACCATGTTCATATGCCTCTGTATATAACCGTTTATGCAATCAAATATGGTTATATGTATATCACCACGCGCCAAGCGACAATTCTTAATCTCCTGAATTACATTCTTTCAGA
>CASGVX010000242.1 GCA_949346185.1 uncultured Lachnospiraceae bacterium | reverse complement strand
CCCGCGCCTCTGCCTCATATTCTTCCATATGCACGGAGGTACCTCTTCCATCATGACTTTCACGCCCTTGGACGCATTCTTCATGCCCAGTTTCCCAATAATCTCATTGGTGATGTTGCCGGCCATGGAAGCCACGCCGTCCACCTCGCTGGCCGCCAGCGCTGCGATGGTGGCCACCACGTCCGAAGCAATCTTCACCTCTCCGATTCCCTTTTTATCTACCACGAACTCCTGATTCTCCTGCTCGATATTCAACATACCGCCTCCTTCGTCTTTAAACCTCTATTCCGCTTTCAGCGACATCGCCATAAGCACAACAAACAGTTATCTTCAGTATACCATATTCCCATGACGGTTAAAAGCACAACTTTATCTTTTTAAAATACCAGGCACACATTGCAAGATTATTTCTCCACGTTTACGGGGGTAATCACGATATTTTCTGCTGACACATCCGTCTTTCGCTTGACGATATCCGCAATCTGAGCCATCTCCTTGTCAGTCAATTTCTCCACATTTACCACCACGTCGGCACTGCCCTCGCTGATGCTCACCACCGCATCGTGAAATCCCTTTGCCTCCAGCATCATCTCTGCCGCATTCTCCTGCTCCGCATTTTTCGTGATCTGAGCCACCTCTTTCACCGCCGCCTTTTTATCCTTAGATGCCACGCTCTTATTATTGATTATCTCCAGCAGGGTCTCCTTATTCTTTGCCCGGTTCTGCTCCCTTGTCAGCTTTGCGGAAGAGAAATAGTCACTGCCAAGGGAGTTGGATACCATGACAGCCTCTCCCGGATTATCCTCCGATGCCACCACTTCTCCGTCATCGTTCACCTTGTATCCGTCACCGCCCTCATCCTCTGCAGAAATATCCGTATCGCCCTCTTCCTCCGTCGCCTCCGCAGATGTCTCTACCGTGCTCTTCTTTTCCTCTTTCTTTTCTGCCTTCTGACTCCCTTTGCCCTCTGCCTTCTTCTCTTCCTTCTCAGGCTTTTGGGTCTGATTCGCCGCAGCGGCATCCTCTTTCCCCTTCTGGGCCGCCTCCTTCTGCTGGGACGTGACCAGACCGCTAGTGCTGATCTCCTGTCCGGTAAAATTCAAGTACCCCGCCACCACGATCATAACAGCAAGGGCTGAGATAATAATCTGATTTTTCTTTACAAGCTTTTTCACCGAAAACCTCCATTCGTCTGTTGCCTCAAGGCAAGCCGTGCTACTGTTCACAGTAACAGTCTTATTCCATTTTCATTACTTTAATCTTATGTGCCTTGATGGGAAATAATGCCTGAATTGCCTCAATTATTTCTGTCTGAATTTTGGCAGAATCCGCCCCCTGGGCCACCACCACCACTCCCTCCACCCTAGGAGAGTTCACCTGTACCACGTAAGGGCTGTCCTCCCCCTCCCGCTGCACCAAAATACTCTCCTTCTTCGTATCATATCTGGAAATATCTCTGTTCCCTCCCCCGCTGTCCGTCTCCTTGGTATCCTCCTCCGTAGTATCGTCATCCTGCAAGGGCACCTTCTCCTCCGAAGTCGCCAAGGTCAGCATCACTTTCACCTTGCCAATGCCAGATACCTGAGACAGAATATCCTCGGTGGCCTGCTCCTTTCTCTTGGCATAGGCATCCATGGCATCCAGAGCCAGTTCTTCCCCATCTATGGCCGCCGCCTCTCTGCTCTCCCCGCCTTCCGTCCCCTTTCCATCAGGGATAGATAATACCAGCAGAACCACTCCCGCCAGCACCAGCAGCAACAGTTTGGGCACTCCCACCTGTCCTGCCAGTTCCCGGAATTTCACTTTTTTTATTTCCATAAATATACCTGTTCCTTTCCC
This sequence comes from uncultured Lachnospiraceae bacterium, assembly GCA_949346185.1. Taxonomy (GTDB): domain Bacteria; phylum Bacillota; class Clostridia; order Lachnospirales; family Lachnospiraceae; genus Butyribacter. The sequence continues at coordinate 2,023 of CASGVX010000242.1, read as the reverse complement.
AGCGTGAAAGAATGACAAATCTGCCTCTTTAATTCCCTTCCTCTGGGAGAAGTATCTTCCTTCCTGTCCTCCATAGGCTCCTCCCCGATGGTGACCGCCTCCACCGCCACTTTCTCCACATCCGAGCCTCCACCCTCTCCACTGCTGCCAGAACTTTCCCCAGATGCTTCCCCGCCGGTCTTTCCCGATGCTTTGACCACCCTTCCCGACACCTGAGCCACCTCCCAGGCATCTCCCGCCCTTCTAAGCGTCACCTGAGCATCCTCCAAGCTTACCCCCCTCTCTTCGGCAAGCAGCTCTACCTGTTCTCTCACCGCCTGCTCATATCTCTTGCATAACATCTGTTCAAATCCCTCCTCTGCCACTCTCATCTCGCCCTGAATCTCCGCCAGATCCATCTGCAAAAGTTTTTCCTCCAGAACGCGATACCAGTCCCTGTCACTGCGGAAAAGGGACAAAACAGGACCTAGAAAGAGCAGAATCAGTATCACTCCACTGAAAAACTGAAAATACTGCCGATACTTCGGGCCGGTAATCAGCCCCCGCAGCACCGTTATAATAATCGTATAAATTAGGATATTCTGTACAAATTCTTTCATGGCAACCTCCCATCCCGCCCATCACAAGCTGGTCATGGTGCTGATCAGGGCAATGGAAATCACGAACATCATGCACCCCACAAATACCGCATATGTAATCATCTGCAAGGACTCCACCACTGCGCTGACACAGGCAACCATCCTCTTATCAGATACCGGCTGAATCACCGCCCCCGTCACTTGAAAGAGAAAACGGTGCAGCACAATCCGCAAGAGAGGCACGCCACAGTAAAAAAACACTGCAATCACTCCCGCAGCCCCCACCGCATTCTTGACAAGATTCCCCGCCAGAAGCACCGTGCTCGCCACGCTGCTCACCGCATTTCCCACGCCCGGCAGAGCCCCTCCCAGCTTCACCGCCGCAGATGTCTCTATCTTGGAAGTCACGGGAAGTATCATCCCCTGAATCACATTGAACCCCATCATCAGGCCGAACATAGTCTTCATCACAAACTTTACCGCATCCCGAATCAATTCCGCCATCTTAGAGAAAATATCCCTCTCAGAAAACTGATTCGCAATCCGCAAGAGGAAATGCACATGAATGGCAGGCAGCGCAAACTTCACCAAAACCCAATCCACTACTGTAATCATAACCAAAGTAAACTCATAGTATGCCCCGGATGACAAAGCCCCCTCCGAAAAAGCCATGGAAGTGAAGTATGCGGGAGACAATACTTTCATAAAATCCAGCAGGGCGGCAAGAGTATCCTCTGCAATGCGGGTAGTCTGGGAAAAGGCAGTGAGCAGCACGGAAAAGAATAGCAGATACACCGCATAGAAAGCCGTCTCCGCCACCTGCTTTCCCTGAAGCAGGCTGGTAAAATTCCCAAGCACCGCCCCGATGACAGCAATGAGAATCAGATACAGGAACATCTTCCTCTCCTGCGCCACGCCTGCGGCCAGCCCATTGGCCAAGCCATATGTCAAACCGTCCGAAGAAAAGGGAATCTGCCCCTGCATCAGCTTCTCCACATACCCTGTAAAGGAAAAACTCTGTTCCCCCAGCATCTTGTCCATCATCTCCTGCACTTCCCCGCAGGACAGTTCCCCCAAAATCTCATCTGCATCCTCCAACATGCCCCCTCCTTCCTTCACAGTTTTGCTGTTGCTATTCGCAGCCATCCATCCTCTCATGGGACAGACCCCCTGCCTGCGGCATCGGTCGCTGCTAACGCAAATTCTGTCATATATTCCCTATCATCTCAATCAATGACATCAGAATCGGCACACTTACCGCCATAATCATCAACTTCCCATAAAACTCTATCTGCCCCGCCACGGCCTGATATCCCGCATCGCTGCACAGGCTCGCCCCAAACTCCGCCACGTAGGTGATTCCCACCATCTTGAGCAAAACCCCGATATACAGGGAACCTTGTCCCAGATACCCCTCCAGCTTCCTGACGGCTACCACCACCTCT
>CASGVX010000241.1 GCA_949346185.1 uncultured Lachnospiraceae bacterium | reverse complement strand
CCCCTCTTCGGAAATGCGCCAAGGGGCAGAACTGCTGTCCGTATACACCACCGTGCGAACAAGATAATCGTGCAGCACCAGAGCCTTTTCCACATCGCTCATCCCCGGCTTGACACTCTTCATAATCGAAGCAATTTCATTATCAAGCTGCCGCCTCACTTTTTTAATCTTGCTCACATTCACCTTGCTGCCACTCAGATACCTTTTGTCGTAGGCCAGACTCACCTTCAATATCTTCCCCGTGCCTCTGTCCGCAGATACAGAGAACTCTCGCCCAGCATAGAAAAGATCCGTTGTCTCATTTAACACATCTTCCATAACTTGGTTGATCACTTTCTTATCACTGGAGGAATTGACCGACAAGCCAAGGCCCTTCACATCCACAGATTTCTCGTAATTGCGATACCCCTGAATCAGACGCTCCCTAAACTGCGTCTCCTTGTCAGCCGCCTCTGTTCCCCGGCTGCAAAAGCACAGCATCAGCCCTAGGCAAAAGAGCAGCCTGCGCCACCAATGAATTTTCTTCATATTACCCCTCCTATCTCTTTTTCACACAGCAGCCTTCCCCCGAAGATAGCGAATGAACTGCTCCGCCGTTCTCCCTGATATTCCTCCATGGCTGAGTTCCCATTTATTCGCCTCGCCGCAGAGTTCCTCCCGGGAGAGCGCAATCTCAGGATAGCGCGCCGCAAGAGCCATAACAATATCAAAGTATTCCTTCTGGGAGGGTTTGAAAAATCCAATGCTCACGCCAAACCTCCCCGCCAGGGAAAGTTTCTCCTGCATGGTATCCGACCGATGCAACTCATCCTGTGACATATCAGAGCGGTCGCTCCAAGTCTCCCGTATCAAATGCCTCCTATTGGACGTGGCATATATCAGCACATTTTCCGGCTTGGTCTCCAGCCCGCCCTCAATCACCGCTTTCAGATATTTATACTCAATCTCAAACTCCTCGAAAGACAAATCATCCATATAAATAATGAAGCGATAATTCCTATTCTTTACCCGGGCAATCACCTTGGACAAATCCTTGAACTGATGCTTATACACCTCGATCATCCGAAGCCCTTGACCGTAATACTGATTGAGAATGGCCTTGACGCTGGTGGATTTTCCCGTCCCCGCATCTCCATAGAGGAGCACATTGTTAGCCTGCCTTCCCTCCACAAATGCTTGCGTGTTCTCTATCAGTTTCTGCTTCTGGGATTCATAGCCCACCAAATCATCCAGCACCATATCCCCGGTGGAAGTAATGGGCTCCAAGATTCCCCCGCCATCTTCTCCCCCGGCAATGCGAAACGCCTTGTTCAAGCCAAACTTTCCCACGCCATATTTGCAGTAAAAATCTGTCACAATCCGATACATTTCCTCTTCATCCCCAGCATGCTCAATATTCCGGCTAAGTTCCTGCACCTTCTGGCTCACGCTCTTATTGAAAATCTGCTCGCTCTTCCCCACCGCCTTATAATGGAGAATAATGTCAAAGCAATTGATTTCTAACGCCTTCTCCATCCCAGAGAAGTCGTAATCAAAAAGTTTCTTGAAAATGGCAAAATCTCCCTTGGCAAACTCATTCACCGTGCCCTCATTGGCTCCCACCTTCTCAGAGACCAGCGTGAAAGGATTTTCCGTCATCGCTATGATGAACGCAAGATAATTATGCCAGAGATTTTTGTCAAAACCGTAGCTGGTTGAAATCTGAAGCAAGCGATTGATTTCCTCGTAAATCTCCGCCACCAGAGTTTCCTTCACATACTCCCCGGACTGGAACCGACGGCAGACGTCCGCCAGCCGGTACAAGATACAGTCCTCTCCCAGATTTCGGTAAATTACCAATTTTGAAATCAGTCGATACATTTTATCCTCCAAAAAACATCATTCTATCGTCAGTCCATCAACACCTGATGGACTATGACTACATCTGATTCGGCGCCTCTAATCCCAGCAGGTCAATGGCTGTCTCCAGCACCTTCCCCACCAGCGTGCTCAACTTGATATGGGATGCCCGCAAAGATTCATCCTCATTGGTGGCAATCTTATTCTCATGGTAGAATTTGTTAAAGGCATCCGACAGTTCATACGCAAACTGGCAAATCTTATAAGGCGCCTGCTCTGCAAATGCCGTCTCCACCGTATCGCTCCATTTGCTAAGAGCCAGAATCACATCCGTCTGGGTCTTATTCCCCACCGGCAGAATCCTCGCCTCCGCTGGCATCCCGATTCCCTGCTCCCGCACCTTATTCAGCAGAGACTTGATGCGGACAATGGTATACAAAATATAGGGCCCGGTATTTCCCTCGAAGGAAGTAAACCGCTCCATGTCAAAGATATAATCCTTGGCGGGCTGGTTGCTCAGGTCGCCATACTTGATAGCCGCCAGAGCTATTTTTGCCGCCGCATCCTTTCTGGCGCCTTCTTCCATCTCCCTGTCAGCCATCTTCTTCTCCACTTCCTCCGTCACCTCTGCCAGAAGCGTCTCTAGGCGAAGCACGCCCCCATCCCTTGTCTTAAAGGGCTTGCCATCCTTCCCATTCATCGTTCCGAAGCCCACGAAGGTCAATCCCACGTCTTCCCCGATAATCTTCGTCTTCTTCGCACAGCGGAATACTTGCTCGAAATACAATCCCTGACGCTTGTCTACCACGTAAATGATCTGTCCCGGATCAAACAACTTCTTCCGCTCCACAATCGTTGCCAAATCCGTAGTATTATATAAAGTGGCTCCGTTAGATTTTAGAATCATGCAGGGAGGAATTTCCTTGGTATCCGTCTCCTCCTTCACATCCACCACCAGCGCCCCCTGGTCAATATGGGCATAGCCTCCATCCTTCATCCCCTGCACCATCTCGGGAATATAGGATTGAGCGTCGGATTCCGCCTTCCACAGGTCAAACTCCACATTCAATCTACCATAAATCACCTTCAAATCCGCCACTGATACCTTATTGATCTGCTTCCACAGGGCAAGATAGCCCCTTCTGCCTCCCTGCAGCTCCGCCGTGGCATTCTGAGCCTCCTCCTTATAATCCTCATGCTCCTTGGAATACTTGCTGGCATAGGGATAGATTTCCTCCAAATCCGCCATGGTAAAGGGAGGTTCCTCCGGATACTCCCCAGAATAATTCTCGTCAAAATAAACCAGTTCCGGCTTGCGGCGCTTCAGTTCCGTAATAATCAGCCCTATCTGCAGCCCCCAGTCTCCCAGATGAACATCGCCAATCACATGATGCCCCATATAGCGAGCCGTCCTCTTAATGCTCTCCCCGATAATCGCAGAGCGCAGATGTCCCACATGCAGCGGCTTTGCCACATTGGCGCCGCCATAGTCAATGACAATCGTCTCCTTCTCCACCGCTTCCTCGCAGCCAAACCTCTCGTCAGCCGCCATATCATTCACATAATCCGCCAAATAGCCATCCGCCACCACCATATTGATAAATCCCGGCTTCTGAGCAGAAATATCCTGAAAGGTAACGCTCCCCTCCAAGATACCCACCACTTCCTGCGCCATCTGAATCGGCGCCTTGTGGTATTCCCTAGCCGCCGCCAGCGCGCCATTGCACTGATACTGGCATAAGTCCGGCCTGTTGGACAGAGCCACCTTTCCGTATTTCCTATCGTACCCTGCCTTCTCAAAGGCAGCACACAATTCCTCCTGCAATAATTCCATTAATTGTTTCATATCATTTCCCATGCCTTTCCATGCTCTGCAACACAAAACACCCATGCCGCACACACTTTTTTTCTCTTTCTCTATCTAATATGCCAACTCCGCCGACACAAACAATCTACAGCGTGAGACTTAGATGTTCTTTGGCGATGCGGACGCAGCGCATCGTCAATTTTAGAACATCTTCTCACACTTT
>CASGVX010000240.1 GCA_949346185.1 uncultured Lachnospiraceae bacterium | reverse complement strand
CATGCTACGTTTCCAGTAACTACCAATACGCTACATTATATCAAAAAAAAATAGCCCTGTAAAGTACAGGATGCCCATGATATAATAGCAAGAGAGATTTTCTGTCACCATTCACAGTGATTCATCCTCACACGCAATAGACCTTTTGCCTTCGACATAAGTCACTCTGAACAGTAACAGTTTTTTGACAAGAAAGGGGGGATTCAGACATGAAAAAGAAAGTAGCCGTTATCACCGGAGCATCCCGGGGCATCGGTCGTGCCATCGGAATAAAATATGCACAGAAAGGCTATCATGTCGCCATCTGCTGCAAATCCCAAAAGGATAAATTACGCCAGACCGCCAAGGAAATCACATCTCTCGGTGCAGAATGCATCACCTTTGTAGGAGACATGGGCAATGATAAAAATGTCGAACGTTTTTTTCAAGCCGTCCACTCCCAATATGGCCAAATAGACGTGTTGGTAAACAATGCCGGCGTCTCCCGCATGGGGCTTTTGCAGGATATGACTCCCGAGGAGTGGGACAAGATACTCACCGCCAACCTCCGCTCTGCCTTCCTCTGCAGCCGGGCAACCATTCCGGAAATGCTCTCCCGGCACTCGGGAAAGATTCTGTCCATCTCCTCCGTCTGGGGCAATGTAGGCGCCTCCATGGAAGTTGCCTACTCCACCACAAAGGGAGCAATCAATGCTTTCACTAGGGCATTGGCAAAAGAACTGGCTCCCAGCGGCATCCAAGTGAACGCCATCGCCTGCGGCATGATTGACACAGAGATGAACAGCTGCCTTTCTCCGGAAGAAATCGCTGCCATCCAGGAGGAAATCCCGGCAGGACGCATGGGCACCCCTCAGGAAGTAGCGGAACTGGCCTATCAGATTACTGAAAATAACGAATATCTTACCGGACAAATAATCACGCTGGACGGAGGCTGGATTTAAAAAAGGGAACGCGGGAATATCCAATGGATATTCCCGCGTTCCCTCATTTCTAATATTCTGCATAAAACCTTTTGGTTTCCAATATCTCCTCCGGCACTTCGATATCATCCTTCTGCCACACCTTGAATTTTAAGTCGTATTCCTTTATCTTCTTGCCCCGCTCCCGCATGAACTTCGCCATCGCATCCCGGAACATGGGCTGCTCGCCCACTTTCTCCCGGAGTTCCTTGGAAAACGGACAATACGAAGCCATAATTTCCCGGACAGGCTTGCTCAAAAGCAAGCCTCCATTTGCCTCATGCTTAATCCAATTTTCATAATCCTGCACGAAAACTTCCCTTGTGTTGTTGCGGCACTTCTGAATCTGCATTTTCAATTTTTGTTTCTTATCTTCTGACAACTCCCTGTTCTTCTTATAGAACTGAACGAAATCGCTGTACTCGCTGGTCAGGGATTTGATCTGGATATTATTCCAAGCGGAACCCTGAATGGTGCGGCACAGTTCCCAGCGGAACCTGCCCAAGAGCTTGATCATATCAGCGTCCAGTTCTCCCTCCATAAAGATGGGAAGCAAGAAACGCCCTTTGGAATTTCTTCTCCGGCCGCTGATTTCCTGCCACATCACGCCCTTGTTGCCATAACCGGGGAACATAATGACATCAGGATAAACCTCCTCCTGGATAAATTCTTTGGTAAAGGCACTCCCTTCTTTTGAATAGAGGGACTCTCTGTAAAACACAGAGAAATCTATCTGCTTCAATCTCTGAATCGTGGCATTCACCTTATCCTTAGACAGATAGCTGCGATCAATAGAACTGGTGCAGCACTCTGTAAACAGGAAGGGCACAAAGGCAGTGGCCTGACTAAACATCAGCCTATGGTTGACCTTGAACATATTCTGCAGTTCATATTCAAACTTGGCATTGGTGTCATGAGACATTTCCTGCTGCATCTCTGCCGTAATCTGCCCTGTCTTCTTCATCTCTCTCAGATTTTCATCATAATCCAAGTCAAACTCGCTCTTGGATGGCTCCTTCTCACCTTTTATAATCAAAGTAAGCCATTCCTTCATATCATATACGGAACATGCCCCCATACCGGAATGGGCGGTATCCAAGCCCAGAAGTTCCTCCATAATATTATCCGTCACCAACTTCTCACTGAGGAAGCCATACCGCAAGAACAAATCAATGACCAGCGGCGTATCCTCTGATGACTGATAATCCTTTAAAAATACTTTCTGATACAGGTCATAATATACTTTAATGATATTTCGCCTCAATGTCCTAGCTTCGTCATCTGTGGCAAACTTATCCTGCATGTCTAAAAATGACTGAACGAAATCTCGGAACGACTGCCGCTGTTCCCCATCCAGTTCGCCATAATCCAAAATGATGTCCAGCGCACCGGAAAGTTCGCCCACATCCACATAGTTGTGCTCCACCAAGGCAATATCTCCGTCCGCCAGTGTGGCTCTGTTAGAATTGCTCCCACCGCCGCTGAGCAGCTGGTAGTATGCCTGCTCCATATATTCATGGTCAATCTGCAGGTCAATGCACGCCCGATCCAGAAGAAGGTTTTCCAGAGTATTTACTTGGTCAATGACATCGTCAAAGAGAGAAGATGCCTCCGCCGTATTTTCCCCCGCCCTCTGGAGCATCGTCACCTGCTGCAGTACGCTAGAATACAAACTCTTATCGTCCAGAATAATCAAACCAGCCATGGATCTTAAATATTCCGCCCTATTCTTGCACCGGGAAATCAATCCACCCACCAGAACTGCCTGCTCTTTGATATGGTGCATGGTAATAATGCCGCTACATCCAAAATATGCCTTCTGCACCTCCGGCGGAATCTCCGCACAGGCCCTGTAATACTCCACCTTCTCCTGGTCCTGGAATATCTCTGCCTGATATTCTCCCAGAGCCTCTATCCCGCGCAGCGCCATCGCAGTAATTCCCGTATTCTTTCCGATGGTCTGGTATGTGCCATAAGAATCCGTGATGAATTTCCACAGACGGCTGCTGCCCTGTTCCAGTTCGCTATAAATCTTATATAATTCACGAATATATTTGCTGAGGGTGGAAACCATCAATGGCGCATAATCTTTTTTCGCCTTCATGAGTGCCGCTACCGTGCCCTGCATCCCCGCTGACGCAAAAGAATACACGGCAAGGTTCGTTTCCGCCACATACGTTACATTGTGTACTCCACCATCCAAATCGCATAGACCCAGAAAATTTCCCGAGCCCACCACAAGATTGACGCCCTCTGCCTGAATGCGCACTCGACCCTTGATCACTAAGCCGATCTCGGTCACTGCATCTCCGGCTTCGAATATGTTCATCCCTTTTATGATTTGGTTAATGCTATTTTTTTTCAATTCAGCTTTCACGTGCTCTCCTCCAAATTCCGTGCCAAAATTGCCTGCATTTTATTATACAATTTTCTTTTGATACAGTCAAACTACTTTTCCTATTTTTATACAAAAAGGTACAATATAGTAATTCACGGTCGATGGGAAAGGAGCACGGAAAATTTTCTTTCACTCACAATCGGCTGCGAATGGCAACGGTGCGAAATATACCGAGAGCATATATGGCGGCAAATGACAACGTACCATATGAACAGAAAAAAGCCGGATTTCCGACTTTTCTATCTCTTCAATATTATAAATCCGTGCATTCTGCGTTGTAGAAACTGTCGCAAACGTTACCAGCGCTGCCAACTCAGTCCCGGCACCCCTGTGGCACACGAAAGTTCTCACTTAGTGCTGCTAGGTTCCCCTCCTGACACGGTTCATGAGTTTCCATTGCACAAGACCAAGACTTCAACGTCACATGCGCTGGGCAGCCTTGCAGACAATTCATCCGAAGCAGAACATCACCCCTGCTATAGCGGATTGCAGGTACAGGGCACCGCTAACTCCCCGGC
>CASGVX010000239.1 GCA_949346185.1 uncultured Lachnospiraceae bacterium | reverse complement strand
GACAGCCACAGGAAAAAGGCCAGCCTCCTTCCCCGAAACACCATAAAAATATATAGAATCCCCAATACAAGCCAAACCGCCGCACCGCCATCAATTCCCCCGCTGACGAAGAACATCAGCGGAAATATCCCACAGATTACCAGCAGGGCAAAAAATATAGACGCAAAGGTTATCTGATGATATTTGAATGTAGCCACCGAAGAAATCAATATCACCAACAAAAGCACGCAGAGAGGGGCAGCATTCAGCAGGGAATTTTCCAGAAAAAGCCCTGCCAGGATTCCCGCTGCGGTCACCACCAATCCCACCATCAGAATCAGCCGGAATAGACGTTCCCCAAAATCCGACGTCCCCCCGTAAAGTATTTTTTTTATCTTTTCCTGCATGATCATCCCCCATTCTCATTCGGTCAGTTCACACCCTGCGCCTCAAAATATACTGCTCTGGCAGCCACAGGCCCATCATTATATTTGTTTCTCTTGCAATCTCAGCACCGCCTCCGCTGCGGACAGATAATCCGACATTTCTATCTTGCGCATCACCGGCTCCATAGGTTCTCTCAGGGAATGCCCCCGGTAACTGCATCCTGCGAGGATTTCTGATATCTTCATCATCTGGTCACTGTCAAAGGAATAGGCCGCATCCTCAAATTCTAGCGCCAATCTCTCAAATTCCGCCTGCTCCAGCGCCCTGAATCCCTCCGCGTCTTCCTTTTTTGCAGATGGCGGCACCGAAGCGCTCTTCTCCAGCAGTTCCAAGATCCTCCCATATTCCGACATCAGTTCCCCATGGCGGGCCAGTATATACTCCTCATCTCCCCGCTTTCCCGCCTGCTCCATATCCTTTGCCATGCCTGATAGCCCGACAACGCCAATATTGAGCATGCTGCTCTTCAAGGCGTGGACGTAGATGGTATAATTCTTCCAGTCTCTTTCCTCGAAGCAATGCTGAAGTTTTTTCTCATCCTCTCGCCCATTGTCACGATTCACCTGCAGAATGCCAATATAATTCTCCAGACCGCCGCAATACTTCCTGCCCATTCCCTCGTCAAACAGCTCAGGCGGCAAATCCGTATATCGTTCTGCAGTTCTCGGCGCAGTTCCGGATCCCGGCACAGATTTCTCCTGCCCGGGAGCTTCTTCTGCCCCATCTTCCTGCCCATTCCGTATATAGATCAGCTTCTCCTGAGGCAGATTCCGCCGCAAGATCCTCTCCATCACGGATACCTCGATGGGCTTAGCCATAAAATCCTGAAACCCCTCGCTCAAGAATACTTCCCGCATGCCCCCCACCGCATTGGCAGTGACCGCAATAATGGGAATCTTTTTATAATAATTCCCCTGCTTCTGGCGAATCCTATGCAAAGTCTCAATGCCGTCCATCTCCGGCATCATATGATCCATAAATATCACATCATAATCCATAGATTCAATCTTTTCCAGTGCCTCTGCCCCGCTGGTCGCCATGGAAACCTTTATCTTATAGGGAGCCAGCAGCCCCTCCAGCACCCGAATATTCATTAGATTGTCATCCACCACCAGCACGCTGGTCTCCGGTGCAATGAATTTCCCCTTGGAATAGAAATCCGTGTCCATCCCTTGGATCAGCTTCTCATCATTCAGAATCATCACCACTGGCAGAATGAAGAAGGGCTTATAGAGCCGTAGGATTCTCGGATTCACAATCCTAGCATCATTGGTCCGTTCGATTACCGCAATCAATTTCAGTTCCTTGGACAATGTATCAAAATATTCCCTATCCTCCTCATATTCTTCTATGCTGATAAAGATATGGGTATACCGCTCCCGCCCAGTCCTGCGCTTTAGTTCGGCAAGATTCTGGCAAATGCGGCACTTCACCTTCAGCTGCCCTATAATTCGGTAAATCACCCGCCCATACTCTGCCCGCACGTCCGGGCGATCAAATCTATCCATATCAATATATATGGCCACATTCAGCCGTTCCCTATGGCGGAGGTGGACAATGGGCGCAGAATCCACCACTTTCTGCGGCACCACGAACTGGACTTCCGTCCCCCTGCCATACTCGCTGGAAACCTTGATAAAGCCTCCCATAATGTCCACCATGGCCTGAGAAACCGCAAGTCCCAAACCGATGCCGCCCTCCTGGCGGTTCCGGCGGGTATCCACTTGGTTGAAACTGGAAAACAACTTTTCCTGATTCTCTTCCTTAATCCCTATGCCCGTGTCCCTGACGCTCACCACCAGATTGATGCCATATTCTGTCTCCCTGGCATAGATGGCAATAGTGACGCAGCCCTCCACTGTGAACTTCAGGGCATTGTTGACCAGGTTCATGATTACCCTCCTGATCTTCTGCTCGTCTCCCAAAAGCCCGCTGGGAATGCCCGCATGGCAGTCCACCACCAGTTCCAGCTTCTTCTCGCTTATGCGCGCCATGGACATATTGATAATATCATTCAATGTGGAAGTAATGTTATAAGACTCCTCAGCCAATGCCATCTTGCCAGACTGCAATTCCGTAAAATCCAACACGTCACTCACTAGGGAAAGCAAACTGCGCCCGGCAGTCTGAATGCTAAATATGTCTGCACGCAGCCCCGGATTCAACTCCTCCCTGAGGACGATCTCGCTCATGCCGCAGATAGTATTTACCGGCGTGCGGATTTCATGGCTGACATTTGCCAAGAAATCATCACGGCTGCGCTCTACTGCCTTAATCGTCTCAAGGGCTTGCTTCTGCTTTTCTCCATCCTCGATCTGCTTTTTATTTATATAACACATGACATATTGCACGAAATAGACAGCAAAGACTTCCAGCATCGTCTGGATTACCATATCTTCTGTAGAAAAATCCACTGTTTTTCTGATAAGGATATGGTAGATATTTAAGAAAGTAGCGGCAGAAGCCGCTATGTAAATAATTTGAGGAATGCCGTACAGCACCAGCACCACCGCCATCAAAAGAAGCATCGGAATCGTTATGTGAAGATTAGCCATATACATAGACCAGAGCATGATATTAACCTGCATCAGACATGCAGTGAAATATGCCCGAAACTGATAATCCCGGTATCTTGCAATATGAACCAGCAGACTGCACAGCCACGTCGCATCCGTCCCTAGGATAAGCCATATCGGCCATCCTCCCTTCACAATGAGGGCCGTCAGCACAAGGCTGTAAACAAAGTAAATCAACAATATCCGACGCTCTGTACTTGTCTGCCGTTCCTCTTGCATCGTCATTTTATCCATAAGCCATCCCCATTTCGTTTCCTATTCTTCTCCCAAAGCCGCCCCATCGGATTCGGACAGCTGCGCAAGCCTCTCCATGGCCTCCGACAGCCTCAGATGAACGCCCACCCTAGCCTGAATAACTTCTGGGATAAAGGGCTTGGTCACATAATCCGCACCCCCCGCCTCGAACCCCTTCATAATCTCCGCCACTTCCTCAAAAGCAGAGATGAAAATCACCGGCACGCGGCTGGTTTCGGGATTGCTCTTTAAGATCCTGCACACCTCGTACCCATCCATTTCCGGCATGGACACATCCAATAGAACCAGCCGGGGATTGCATTTAGGAAAGACCTTCAGCGCCTGAGGGCCGCTTCCCGCCAGCACCGGCTGGTATCCCATATCCATAATGATATTCCTGAGTATGAAACGCTGTCCCTCCACGTCATCCACAATCAGTATGCGCTTCCTTTCCATATCGGCACTTCCCATCTCCGACCTCCTTCGTCCAGTTACAAGTTCTTCACCTTGAATTGCCTCTCAGCCTCTCTTCTCTGATCCTTCTTGGCGATATCCTGCCTCTTGTCGTAAAGCTTCTTGCCCTTGGCAAGGCCGATCTCCACCTTCACCAGACTCCCTTTGAAATATACGCTCAAGGGCACCAAGGTATAGCCCTTCTGGG
>CASGVX010000238.1 GCA_949346185.1 uncultured Lachnospiraceae bacterium | reverse complement strand
ATGATGCTGCTGTCTGGAATGCTTTCAGAACGGGAAGTTTCAGAATGAAATGCTTTAGGAGAGGGGGATTGGCATATGTTGAATTATTTGTGGGGGTATATGATCTTAATCGGGCTGGGATTTGGCATTGTGACGGGCCAAGTGGATGCGCTAAGCAATACTGCGATAGACAGTGCGGGGGAGGCCGTCACGCTGGCGGTCACCATGTTGGGGATTATGGCTATGTGGACGGGGCTGATGGAGGTGGCGAAGCAGGCGGGGGTGATGGATAAAATGACGAGGGGGCTTCGGCCGATAGTGCAGTTTCTCTTTCCTAGAATACCGGAAAATCATCCGGTGAGAGAGTACATCACGGCCAATATTATTGCCAATGTGCTGGGATTGGGTTGGGCGGCCACTCCTATGGGGCTCAAGGCGATGAAGGAACTGGCCCGGCTGGAAAGAGATCGGCTGGCAGCGGAGGAACTGGGGCTTTCCCTGTCTCGTTTCTGGCGGGAGAGAGATGCTTCCGAGTATCAGGAACGCTCGGATAGGAAGCATCCCACCAAGGCATCTGACGAGATGTGTACTTTTCTGGTAATCAATATCTCTTCCCTGCAGGTGATTCCTGTGAGCGTCATTGCATATCGAGCCCAGTACGGTGCGGTGAATCCGGCAGCGGTTGTCTTGCCGGGGCTGATTGCAACGGTGGTCAGCACGGTGGTGGCGGTGGTGTTCTGCCGCATCATGTGCAGGAAAGGCGAAAAAGCATGATGTACTAGTGCGATACTTTGAGATTGGTAAATTCTGCCCGGATCTCCGTTGTGATGTGTATGCGGCATCTCTCTCCGGAGAATGGACAACTCATGGTTGCAAGGAACGTAAGAAATTGGTAGAATAAAATATTAGAAACAGAAGGGAGAGCGGACAGATGTGGATTGCGGATGGCTGGAAAGACTATGAGGTGATAGATGCTTCGGAGGGGGAGAAGTTAGAGCGCTGGGGCAGGTACTTATTGATTCGGCCGGATCCCCAAGTGATCTGGCATACGCCCAAGACCCATCCCGGCTGGGAAAAGAGGAATGGTCATTACCACCGTAGCAGCAGAGGAGGTGGCGAATGGGAATTTTTTGACTTGCCAAAGACATGGGATATTTCTTATGGAAATTTGAACTTTCATCTGCAGCCATTTCAATTCAAGCATACGGGAATTTTTCCCGAGCAGGCAGTGAACTGGGATTGGTTCGGGGAAAAGATTCGCAGAGCCGGCAGACCAGTGAAGGTGCTGAATTTGTTCGCCTACACGGGGGGCGCTACCCTGGCGGCGGCAGCGGCGGGAGCTCAGGTGACCCATGTGGATGCTTCTAAGGGAATGGTGTCCTGGGCAAAGGATAATGCAGCGGCTTCCGGGCTTGCAGGAGCACCGATACGCTGGCTGGTGGATGATTGCGTCAAGTTCGTGGAGCGGGAGATTCGGCGGGGGAATCATTATGATGGCATTATCATGGACCCGCCTTCCTATGGAAGGGGGCCAAAGGGAGAGATTTGGAAAATAGAGGAGAAGATTCATTCCTTCCTGCAGCTGTGCATGGAGATATTGTCAGAGGAACCGCTGTTTTTCCTAATCAATTCCTATACCACCGGATTGCAGCCGGCGGTATTGTCCTACATGATGAATACGGAGATTGTGCCTCGCTTTGGAGGCAGGGTGGAGGCGCAGGAGATTGGGCTTCCCGTGTCAGAGAATGGATTGGTGCTTCCCTGCGGGGCGTCTGGTCGATGGCAGAGTTCTTCTCATGCAGCAGGAATGACATAGCAGGCTTGGCATGATGGAAGGACGAGAAAATTTTTAAACAAAAAAGGAGGAAATTGAAATGAAGAAAGTAACGTTGAAAATGGATGTGGAGCGGAAAAAGAGTAGGATTGCGCCAGAGATTTATGGGCAGTTTTCTGAGCATTTGGGCAGGTGCATATATGATGGGATTTATGTGGGGGAGGATTCAAAAATTCCTAACGTAAATGGGATTCGCAAGGATGTGGTGGATGCGCTGCGACAGGTGAAATTGCCGGTGCTTCGCTGGCCCGGCGGATGTTTTGCCGATGAGTATCATTGGCGGGATGGCGTGGGATCGAAAAAGGAAAGGAAGCCTATTGTCAATAAGACCTGGGGAGGTGTAGTGGAGACCAATCATTTTGGAACCCATGAGTTTATGGAACTCTGCGAACAGATTGGGTGCGAGCCTTATATCGCTCTGAATATGGGGAGCGGCACGGTGCAGGAGGCGGCGGACTGGATTGAGTATATGACCTTTGACGGAGATTCGGAACTTGCCAGGCAGAGGAAGGAGAACGGCCGGGAAAAGCCTTGGAGGCTCAAATATCTGGGCGTGGGAAATGAGAGCTGGGGCTGTGGCGGCTCCATGAGGCCGGAGTATTATGCGGATACCTACCGCATGTACCGCACATTCTGCCGGGATATGAGCGGCAATGAGTTGTTTCCGGTGGCTTGCGGGCCAAATGCGGACGATTACCACTGGACAGATGTGGTTATGCCTTTGCTTAAGGATCATGCCAAGGCAATCAGTCTGCATTACTATACGCTTCCTACAGGAGAATGGGGGAAAAAGGGAAGTGCTACAGAATTTGATGAGAGAGAATACTATCATACGGTGAAGCAGACCCTTCGGATGGAAGAAATCCTAGAGAGACATCTAAAAATTATGGATTACCATGACCCGGAGCAGAGGGTAGGACTGATTGTGGACGAGTGGGGTACATGGTGTGACTCCGAGCCTGGCACCAATCCGTGCTTCCTGTATCAGCAGAATACCATGCGGGACGCCATTGTGGCGGGAATCAATCTGAATCTTTTTAATAAGCACAGTGATCGGATTATTATGGCGAACATTGCGCAAATGGTGAATGTGCTCCAGGCTATGATTCTCACAGAGGGAGTGCAGATGGTAAAGACACCCACCTACGAGGTCTTTTCCATGTATCAGGGGCATCAGGGCGCCACGCTGGTGGACAGCGTGATTGACCAGGAGCGGGATGGAGTCGGGGGTGTGGAAGTGCCGGTACTGTCCGAATCGGTTTCTGTGAAAGAGGAGGAAGGAGGCAGCGGAAAGACTGCCGTCATTACGCTGTCGAATGCTTCTCTGGGGGAGGCCTATGAAGTTGCGGCAATTCTTCCTGTGAACCAAAGGTTTGCCGGAAAGGCAAAAATCTCGCTCCTGACAGGAGACGCCCATGCATGCAATACCTTCGAGGAGCCAGAGAGGGTAAGAGCATTCCTGCGAGAGGAATCGTGGTCGGGAAATAGGGCAGCGGTTACGCTGCCTCCCTGTAGCGTGTTGAGCATTGTCTGCGGGGTAACATGTGATGAATCGTGATGGCCAGGGCGGGAAGCCATGCCCCAGGTGCCTTCTCCGGGATATGGACCAAGGGGAAGAATACAGGACATTAAAGAAGTATCTGGACAGTTTTGATGCGGAAATCCGCACTGGAGATACAGAGTATTCCAGACGGCTCCAGATATGCAGGGCTTGTCCCAGCCTTCACGAGGGCATCTGCATGAAGTGCGGCTGCTTTGTGGAGGCTCGGGCATTGCGGAAACATGGGAAGTGTCCCCATGAGGAACCACGCTGGTAAGAGGAATCAGGCATTTTGTATTTGGGTTGAACAGAAATGGAGGATGAAGGATGAAGTATAAAATTTTGCTGACAGGTACAAACCAAGTTTTGCTGGGGGAGTTTTTTACTCATTTGGACTATAGTTTTGAGTGCATGGGGTCTACAGAGAGGCCGGAAGATATTTTATGTCACTTGAAATATTTTCATCCGGATGCACTGGTATTCTGCCTGAACAGGGAGGGTATCTTTAACTTCGTATCTTCGTTGAAGATACTCCCGCTCGGCA
>CASGVX010000237.1 GCA_949346185.1 uncultured Lachnospiraceae bacterium | reverse complement strand
AATTGTTTCATAACCACATTGGTGCCTTTCGCAGAAAGGTGGATTTATAGATATGAAAGAAGCGGCATGGACGAGGGGGAGGATTCCGCCGTAGAGGCGGGAGGGGACGATGCAGGTCAGTCAGGTGATGAGAAGTCGTCTTCCAGCCAAGGACGGGTGGATGGAACTCGGACAGAGCGGATATATGGGATAGAATTTGTCCTGCCTGAGGATTCCGAGGAAGTCCCGTTAAAGCAATATGTAAAGGATGAGAGGTATGGATATTCTTATAAGCAATATCCCGAGAAGGTAAAGGTTCGAAAAACTGATGACCATTGACCGATATAAGGATTCTGCTGGGAAAAAATCCTATGCGGTCTGCCATTGGAAGGAGAAAGGCGTGTATTTCTGGGTATATGGCAAGTGGAGCGAGGATTGGGTTATCTTTGCCAAGGATGCCGCAGAGATTGCAGCTAGCATATCCAAGGTTAAGTAATTGGCAGTTTATCATATAGATGAAAGGCATCTGATTCGTTTCAGATGCCTTTTCTGCCGTTCCCTTTCTGATCAGATTTTCTGTCAGTATTCCTTCGTGATGTCTGATTTCTCCACCCCATATGTCTTGCAGAAGTCAGATAAATCCTTGGCGTCCCGAATCAGCATAACTTCTGTGAATTTGCCGGTGGCAAGGTTTTGAAAGCCTGCTACCTGCTCTCCGTTGCAGATGCTGGCGTGAATGACAGGGCGTTTTGTTGTCCTGTCATATGGTTCTGGCTTGGTTTTCTTTTTTCCGAACATGATGCACCTCGATGTTGCTATTCTTTATTTACCCGTCCCGTAATAATCCAGGGCGCCATCTTCTGCTTGAAGGAATGGTCGCTGCTCAGGGTGGAGACGGATACCTGGATGGTATTGATATCTGTGATGCCCAGAGGCTCCAGAATATCGCCGATGTTTGCCGCTACCTTGAAGTCCAAGGTATAGATGAC
The DNA here is from genome assembly GCA_949346185.1 of uncultured Lachnospiraceae bacterium. GTDB lineage: Bacteria > Bacillota > Clostridia > Lachnospirales > Lachnospiraceae > Butyribacter. The sequence continues at coordinate 2,946 of CASGVX010000237.1, read as the reverse complement.
CACGTTTAAGTTTGGATTCAGCTTAGAAAGATAAGCCAGTTCCTGCTCCATGCTGGCGGATGCCACCATGAAAACCAAGGAGGGAACCGGGCAGTCCTTCAGGCTCTTCTCGTCCACATGGTCGATGATGGTCACGTTCTGCAGTCCGAAATGCTCCACATTCTCCTCCAAGGTATCGCGGTCGGATTTCTTGTATTCCACCGCCAGCACGGAACCTTCCACCGCAATCAGAGCCGCTTCTATGGCGATGCTCTCGCCCCCGATGACGCAAATGTCATCCTGAGCCCCAACCATCATCTTGTTCAATATAATGGCTCGGATTTCGCTGCCCACGTAGTGGACGGAGCCGGAGCGGAAAGAGTCGTTTGCCAGCCCGATGCGGGAAATGTTTCGGGCATTGGGGTTGATAATGAGCATGCCGGCAGAGGCGTTAATGCCCCGGTTAATCATATCCTTTACCTTGCTGTGCAGGATTTCGCCTTCTGGCTCGGAGCCTTCATTGTACCAGATGTCGCATTCTCCCAGCCCTGCATTCCACAGGCGGTAAAAGATATCTTCGATGCCCGCATTGCTGAATACCAGCGTGGTCTTATGCGCTTCCACGGTGGGAATGACATTTTTGTTTTTCTGGGTAATGTCTAGAATTTTCACATGCTGCAAGTCAAGGGTAGTATTCCTGGAATAGTATTGCAGCCAGGAAATGATGATTTCGTTGGTAAAAGTCTGTGTCTCCATAGGCAGTCCTCCGTTCTGTCCTAATCTCTCAGTTGCTATTCACGGTTATGTCATGTATCCCATCTTGGGATAGCCTCCCTGTCTGATTGCATCGCTACATTTCTCAGAGTATTATAACATGAAATTGCTATCATTGCCATTTTTTATTATGAGATTTTTCCGATGCAGCATTGTGGTAGTTGCTATTCACAGCTGACTATATTCGAGGATTTTTGGCATGGTTTATGCCAAATGTCTGCATCCAGACATTTTAAGTATAAGTTTCTCGGCGTCATTTTGCAGGTTTTTATGCAAAATGTGTGCATTTCATCGCTGAAAGCGCAAACGCATTTATCATGCGTTTTGGTTACCTATGAACGGCGAAGCCGTGAAAAGTAACTTGTGGTATAGTGGCGTAGTGTCAGAATTTGCTGGCAAAGTGTTGGAATTTGCCCAATCTCTATCTACCCTTGCGTTTGCATTGTCAGTGATAATTAACTATGATATAATTTAGTCACGATGATACGGTACACTTGAATGACAATGAAAGGACGGTGGAATGATAAGGTGAAAAAAGTTGTTGTTGTTAAGGTAACAGTTATGGCCTCGCTTACGGGGAGTGCTATGGCGTATGAGAGAATGGGAGGTAATGAATGAAAAGATTATTAGCAATCATGCTTAGCCTGGGCTTATTATTAATAAGCGGGAGCGATGGAATCATGAGGGGGATTTTTCAGGAGGATACCATGAAAGCAAGTGCGGCTTCGCTAAGCGCAAAACAAGAAAACAATGCTGCGGTCAAAAAGAGAGCAAATCTCTCTTCTGAGGAAATCAAGGAAAGTCTTGAAAATGGCATCATTATTGATGAAGTTAGTAAAAAGGTGTATAAGACACCTGCCAATGCCAATCCTATTTCATCATCAGTATTTTGTTCTGACCCTACCTCCATTGAACATGAAGGAAGACTTTATGTCTATGGATCCAATGATCATCAGCAGAGCGAGGAAGGCACCACGAATAATTACGATCGGATTAAATCTTTTGTAGTGTTTTCCACTAGTGATATGGTCAACTGGATTTATCATGGAAGGATAGAGGTTGACAAAGTTGCTCCATGGATTGGCAATTCCTGGGCGCCATCGATTGCTTCCAGAGTAGAGGAGGACGGTCTTACACACTTTTATCTTTATTTTTCTAATGGGGGAAACGGAGTTGCCGTTATAACCTCCACTGACCCGGTAGGGCCTTGGAGCGATCCCCTTGGCGAGCCATTGATTTATCAGAATATGCCTGGACTTACGAATTGCCCTGCGCCATTTGATCCCGGCGTATGCATCGATGAAAATGGTGTAGGATGGCTGACATTCGGTGGAGGGGCGCCTGCTTCGGGTGGGGATATCCATACAAATATAGCGAAGATTGTTAAGCTTGGGCCAGACATGCTTTCTTTTGATAGCGATTTTGTTTCCATAGATGCGCCTTATTTTTTTGAGGCAAGCGAACTGAATTATATTGATGGCATGTACTATTACACTTATTGCAATGACTGGCAGGAACGGGGTGACGAGTGGGATTATGAGGGCATTGCCAAGCCGCCGGTGTGCAGCATGGCATATCTTGTAACGAAAACTCCGCTGGATGCTAAAAGTTGGAAATACAAAGGTGCATATTTTTACAATTCAGGTCAGAATTCAAATGGCGAATCAGGTCTGCGCTGGGGCAACAATCATACCCACTTCTGTACCTTTAAAGGTGTGAATTATATCGTACATCACACATTGCTTTTAGAGGAGTTAATGGGTGGTTCTGCAGGCTTTAGGAGCATTATGGTAGATTATTTGCCCATGGATTCTTCAAAGCAGGATATACCGATTACTGCTGCTACCAGAAAGGGTGTATCCCAGATCAAAGCGGTGGATGCATACTCTGAAAATAGTGGTGCTTCGCTGTTTACCTCGGCAGACGTGTTCTACAACAAAGTGAAGAACCCTGCTGCAAAGAGTATGGCAAGCGGTGCATGGACCATGGTAAGAGGTGTAGATTTTGAATATGGTGCAGATAGGTTTATCGCAAGCGTAAAGGGAAAAGGGAGGCTTGAGGTAAGGCTTGACGATATTGATAATAAGCCAGTGTCTTACATTGAGTTTGATCATGCGGATTTTACAAAAATCGGCAGTGGGGAAGTAAAGAGCTTTAAAGGAAGAAATCAGCCGACCACGGTTGAAGGCATCC
>CASGVX010000236.1 GCA_949346185.1 uncultured Lachnospiraceae bacterium | reverse complement strand
TTTCTTTAGCATGACGCATATATGATCCTCGTCAGAAAATGCCCCCTTGATTTCCCGGTCGAACTCCCTCTTCCCAAGCAATTCCGGCTTCTTCATATTTTCCCAGAGATAAAATCCCTTCTCTCCAAAGAGGCAGGCATGATCCTCGTCCAGAAAACGCGCCTCGGAAATCAGCGTGTCGTTATAATTCTGCGCCCCCACCATGGTATTCCTATTCTTCCCCACCTCAGAAAAATTGTAAAATGCCACCCGGCTCTGCACCGCCCCCGTGGTGACACAGAGATAGGATGCCACCACGCTGGTTCCATCCGGGGACAAATCCAGACTCACCGGATACCCATCCTCCACATTCGTGGGAATCTCCACCAGCAGCTTGCCAGATTTGTCAAATGGATTGTACAGCGCAATGGTGTTGGAGACGGCTTCCTCCATCAGCACCGCCACCACGCCCTGTTTAGAAACGCACGCCTGCACGATGGGATAATCCACCGAAAAGTCCACGCCCGTATCTCCTCCTTTATATATGTAAAGACTCTTCCCGCCGATATCTGCTACCACAGCACTCTCCCCACAAATATCAAGTCTTGGACTCGCCATGTCATAACTGCCGCTCCACATGGGATCCCCCTTGCCGCTAACTGCTGTGACGCCGTCTCTGTCATACCTGATGACGCCCCCCTGATAGGATGCATATTCGAGCGAGGCCGCATTTTTCACTGATACAGAATCTGTCACTTGATACGAGGTATACTCCCTGTTCAGAAACCAGTGATACCCGGCAAATCCCAGCAGCGCACACAAAACCGCAGCAATTATAACAATCGCCGCCACGACAATCTTTCTCTTATGCCGCTCCTGCACCGCCACCACGTCAACTGACCGCCCAATAAAACTATCCATTTCATTCTCCATCTCTCCCTATGAGATTTCATCCTTATAGGAAACTTCGCCAAATTATCAATAGGGAAGAACGCAGATTTCGCATTCTTCTTATGTGCAATAGCACTTTTTCGACAGCAGTTCTGCCTAGCGAGGTATCTTCGAGGCCGGCAAAACTTCGCACTTTTCTATTTTACACTATTTCTTATAAAGGGGCAAGATAATCCGCTGGCCTATCTGAATTTCATTCTCATTCCGAATATTATTCACCTTTTTAATCTGCTCCAAATATGCCACGGTATGATACTGCCTCCAAACAATCTGGCTCAAAGTGTCCCCCTTCTGCACCACATAGCTGTTCGCCTGAGTTGCTTCCGGGACATTGCCGCCCCCGGCTGAGCTGTTATTTTTCCCGACAGAATTTCCTCCCGGAGAACTTTGCGGCGCCGGAGACTTTTGCACGGCCGAAGGCCTCTGGGTAGCGGCTGCCATTCCAGAGCCCAATGGCTTCTGGGTGGCTGTTGCCTTTTCAGAGCCCGAGGGCTTCCGGGTGGCAGATGGCTTTCCAGAGCCCAATGGTTTCTGGGTGGCTGTTGCCTTTTCAGAACCCGAGGGCCTCTCAGGCTCCGAAGATTTTTTCTCATTTGGCGGTTTCTGGGGGACTATTGATTGGGGAGCGGCAGATGATGCAATATCCAGAGACTTCTTTTCAAAATTGGCAAATTCTCCTGTGGCTGACGAAGCCGTCGTATTTTTTTTCTCTTTGCCATCCCCCTTGCCTGCCTTTTGAGACGAGTCCGAATCATCCAAAGGCTCTTGGGACAAAGTCATAATCGCCGACTCAAGGTCTTCTATCTTCCGGCTGCTCTGTACCAATAGCCATCCACCCACCAGCGCCAGCACCAAAAGCATTCCTCCTGCCGCATAAAAAGCCGGCTTCTTCTCCTGCTTCAAATGCTCCTTCTTCTGGATGACCGTGCGCACACTCTCCATGACAGTATCCTTGTATCCCGCCTCAAAGCTCTCCTTCTCCTTGCCCCGCAACATATACTCCTGCATTTTGGGATTCTTTCCATAATAAATCAAATACCCCGGAACAGACTGCACGCCGCCATTTTCCCAACGGCAAACGCTCTCTTCCTCCTCGCTGTAATCCCAATAGAAAAGAATCTGCCCTTCTCTGGAAAAATGCTTTCGCTGAATCCCCGCCACCGCCTTCTTAATCTGGCTGTTCCCGATATTCACGCCGCAGCCCCATCCCAGCACTTCTCCCCCGGAAAAATATTGGTGCACCTGCTCATGAATCTCATCCCACACTTGGGCGGTAAACTTCTCTCTCCACAGAAGCAAGTCCATCTCCACTTCTATAGCGCCATACAGAAAGGTGCTCCCCTGCGCTGCACCTTCCCCCTTTTTTCCCACAAACACCACCAGAGAATTTTCCGCCTTCTCCCTGAATATGCGGTGCATATATGTCACCACATAATCTTCCACATAAATCCGATTCTCTTCCGGCTGCTCCCCGATCTGCTTGATATTCTCCGGAAATTTATCAAAGATGTAAAATCGTTCCTCGTTCATAAAATGATTATTTTCCATAGACAAATCAATCCACCTTCCTTCTAAACCTATAATCCAAGGAAAGTGTAGCATGTCCCACGCCAAATAATTTGTCGAAAACAGCACAAGGGCAGCTGCAATTTATCGAAAAAGTTCGACCTTGCCGCATGTCAAACCAAAACGCAACCTATTTACCATCATGCTAATTAGCGAGATATTTGCTGAGCAGACCCATCCGCTCTTCCGCCCAACTGTAATCCAGCATATAGTCGCCCACGAAATTTTTCTTTGCCTTCTCATCATCCGCCAGCAAATCATACAAATCGCAGCTGAATCTTTCCGTATCCACCCGCTTCACGCCTCTCTTAGATACCAATACTTTCTCCGCCCCATTCTCACGCAGTTCATTTCCCAATGCTTTGCACACTTTGCTGCACAAATTCTGCGTAGCCTCATCGTTTGGCCTATTCTCCCACAGGGCACAGATAATCTGGTCCGTATTCACCGTTCCACCCTGCCTGTCCACCAAAAACGCCATCAATTCTTTTGCCTTTCCGCTGCGAAACATAATGGGACGGCCATTCACAAATACGTCGAAATGCCCGAAAGTCTTAACGAATATCCCCTTCCTCACTCTCCGTGACAATAGTTTGGCAGTCTCAATCTCATAGTACAGCTGATCCCTAGTGTACGGCTTTAACAGGTAAGCGGCCGCATGAAGACGAAAGGCATCCATAGCATAATCCTCGTGTCCCGTAATGTAAATCAGCAAGATATCAGGATAAAGCAGTTTCAGCATCTTCCCCAGAGAAATGCCATCCACGCCCTCCATCTCCACGTCTAGCACCGCAAGATCCACCGGATGCTCCTTTACAAATACGGCGGCTTCCATGCCATCCGTAAATTCCCCCATCAGTTCCACATCTGGCATATCTTTGGCGTAGGTCTCAAATATTTTGATTGCCTTCACTTCATTATCCACCATAATCGTCTTCATCTCATGCTTCCCTTTCTACCACTAGTATCAGGTCACTTTTGGCGAGGAATTACTATTCGGATGCATACTCCGCCTTTTTCAGGCATTTCTGCCGATACAGCATAGCTATGCCGCTCTCCCATTTTAAGAATTTCAGACAATCTTCCATTCGCAGACATTAACTTTTGCCATTTCTCATTTGAACACTTACCCGATAAGGTTTGAATTGTCAGTATATTTTCATTTTCCCCCTCCTCTGTCTCCACAATCAAATATCCATCACAGGATTTTTCCATCACAAATTCTTTCACCACAACAGAGACGATTTCTTCCATATAGAATGGCGGCATGGAAAAATCCGTCGTCCCAACACAGTATTCAAATTGCAGTTTCTCAAATCGAGCCTCCTGCAGATTGCCATAACATAGGAGATAGTCAAACACCCTCCCAGCTGGCACCAGCGTTTCCCTGCCACTATAACAGAAAACATACCTGAGATATTTG
>CASGVX010000235.1 GCA_949346185.1 uncultured Lachnospiraceae bacterium | reverse complement strand
TGGCATGAAACATGCCAAAAATTCTCGAATATAGTCGGCTGTGAATAGTAACGAATTATTTTCATGCATCCGCTATAGATATTCATCTATACAAACCTTTTTTCCCAGCACTTCCCGCTTCACATACACCGATTGGTCATCCCTTGTTCCCAAAGACCACTTTACCAGAGTGATACATCTGTTCTCTATCTCGATGCCAGTGATTCCAGCAGGGTGCACGCAACTTCCCGTGTTGAAATACGGGGAATCCACCGAACCCATCATGGGACGGTGGGTATGCCCCGTAATCAAAAGAATTTCCTGTTCTTTTGCCCACTTTGACAAAAGCCTCTCCGTCTTTGCCTTTCTCGTATTATTCTTGGCAGCGCTGGTAGGGTCAGGCACGCCTAGAAACTCCAAGTTCCTCCACAGATACCGCACCAGAAAGCGGTTCACCTTCCAGAAGGTGCTGTTCATTACGCTGGCCTGATGCCCATGGGTGACATAGATATCCTTTTTCTCCATACTGTCGCGCAATATGATCCCGGAATAAAAGGACATGCCGGGGCAGAGAGGATGCTGGCACATCCTCTGGTCACAATAATATTGCTCAAAATATTTATCAGAGAAAGCATCCTTCCCCTTTACCATATCATGGTTCCCATAGATCATATAGAGGCGGCTGTCACGGAAAAACTTTCCCAGCATCTCAAAGCTATGGGGATGCACCTCCTTAATCTTTCTCATGGAGCGGTTCTCCCACAGTTCATCCCCATCCCCTACTTCCAAGTAAGTATATCCTCTCTCATAATAATCTTGCAATGCCGCCAGATAGAGAAATTCGTTTTTCAGGAAATTGTCATTCGCCTTGCCTTCCCCCCGATGGCAATCACTAAAAAGTATATATCTAGATTGAAAATCCAGAGGAAGTATCGGCACATTCTCAAACGATGCCTGAAGCCTCCTATCACAGCTCACGGAGACGCACCGCCTTTCTCTTCTTACGGCATTTCTGCCTGCGGTTCCTCCTGCAAAGGAACATCCGCCGGAAGAAGGATGGCAGGAAGAAATACAGGTACAAGATTCGATCTAACGTGCAGGCAAACCTTCTGGTGAAAAATAAATACATGCGGCAAAATATCCTATTTTTCCACTGGGAGAACCGCGCCATCAAGGAGCAGCAGCATTTTGGCTGATGTGCATGGGGACAGCAGAACACAACAGTTACAGTCAGGTTGCACACAGCGATATCGCATTTCTGATATCCCATATTGACCAGACTATCCACGAAGCACCGCATCATATCATAGTTCTGGAACGTAATGGAAACCTTCATAGCCAGATTTCTCGGCTCGCAATATTTTCCCGTGCAAAATCCGGCAAGCCACCAATGTCTCTGGGAAAATTCAAATAATTCCTGCCCCTTGTGGCAGAGCATCATATCGATCATAAGCATTTCCTCATCTGAAACACTTTGAAATCTGACCTTGTCAAACTGCTCAGGCGGCAAGATGCCCTCAGCATAATATATTCCCACTTCCCCTCCGATATTGATGCCATACTGCCCTTTCCACAATTCGATGCGGTAAGTGCGCCCCTCATAATAAAAATAGACAGGCTCGCAGTCAAAAACCATCTGGAAGCTATGGGCGGTACGGTCATACAGCGTCTGGTATCCAAATTTCCTCTGCCATGCATCTGTAGCCGTAATGACGATGTCCTCCCTCTCTTGGTAGCAGAACCCAAAAGGGGCGAGAATATCATTCAGCAGGCAAACCTTCTGGCAGAAATTCATCCGGCAGATTTTGCGGATGATGGATTTCTTCCTGTAAAAACCTAGGCAGAGAAAAATAATGCAAATGATAAGAAAAATTCCGAATAGAAAATACATAATAATTCCCTTTTTTTAGTATTTATACTATTCTATGTGGTCTGGATGATTGCGTCACTATTTTTTAAGCCTGCCCTCACTGCCCCCTCTCCCTATCAGAATTTTTCCATTCCAATATTTCCTCCAGCCGCTCCCTCACCTGGCTCTCCTGCCCCTGGCCTCCGGGCCGGTAATATCGCCTTCCCTCCAATTCCTTCGGCAGACACTGCATCCCGGTCAATTTCTCCTCCGTATCATGGGCATAAATATAGCCCTTTCCATAATCTAATTCCCGCATAAGCTCCGTAGGCGCATTGCAGATGTGCAATGGAACCGGCTCTGCAGGAAGTTTCTTGATATCCTCCTTGCAATCCTCACAAGCCATATATAGGGCGTTGGATTTGGGTGCCATAGAAAGATACACCACCGCATGGGCCAAGTGAACGTCGCACTCCGGCATCCCCAGAAAATGGCATGCCTGATATGCCGCCACCGCCAGCTGCAATGCCTGGGAATCCGCCATTCCCACGTCCTCGCTGGCAAATCGCACCAGCCGTCTGGCGATATACAGCGGATCCTCCCCGCCATCCAGCATCCGGTACATCCAATACACCGCCGCATCCGGGTCGCTGTTGCGCATGGATTTGTGCAGGGCGGATATGAGATTATAATGCTCCTCCCCATTTTTATCGTACAGCAGGGAACGCCGATTCATGCACTGGGCCAGCACCTCCTCGTCCACCTGCAGCACGCCCTCCTGATCCATCCTGCCGTTAAACACCGCCATCTCCAGCGTATTCAGCGCCGTCCTTGCGTCTCCATTGGCAAACCGGGCGATGGCTGCCAAGTGCTCCTTCCCTATGGCAATCTGCATATTCCCCAACCCCTTTGGGCTCTCCAGCGCATGGGACAGCAGTCTCTCCAAGTCCTCCTCTCCCAGCGCCTTCAGGATAAATACCTTGCAGCGGGACAGAAGCGCAGAGTTCAGTTCAAAAGAAGGATTTTCCGTGGTAGCGCCCACAAGAATGATGCTGCCCTTCTCCACAAAGGGAAGGAAGGCATCCTGCTGGGCTTTATTAAACCGATGAATCTCGTCAGCAAAAAGCAAGGTACGCATACCCATTTTTCGCTTTTGCTCTGCCCTCATCATCACATCCTTAATCTCTTTGATTCCGCTGGACACTGCGCTGAACTCCAGAAACTCCGCTTTCGTCCTCTCCGCTATGATTCTTGCCAGGGTAGTTTTCCCCACCCCGGGAGGTCCCCAGAATATCATAGATGAAATCTGATCCTCCTCAATCAGCCGCCGAAGAATCTTCCCTTGTCCAATCAAATGCCCCTGCCCCACATAATTCTCCAAAGTGTCCGGACGCAGGCGGCTGGCCAGAGGAGCCGTCCTCTCTCGATTGTCAAATAAGCTTAGCTGTTCCATCTCCTACATCCTCCTATCGCAGTCCCTCTTTATCCGCTCCTGCTTATCTTATTACTTCGGCTTAACTTCCGAAGTAATACATCCTCGCTATTCGCTCAACATCATCCTACTCCGTACGCTGATGCCGCAGTTCCTCGCATTCCCTGAGCTTATGGTATATCTCCAGCCCATGCTTCCTGCCAAAGCGATGCAGGCTGTCAAGATAAATGATTTTAGGCGTCTTCTCCTTTCCCTGAACCAAGCTCTGGATTTCATCTGTCACATCCTCATATTCCGTTCCCTCAAAAAGTTTTTCCACAATCGACTTGGTACGGATCTTCTCCGCATATAGACAATAATATCCCCCGATATTGAGGGTTTCCCGCAACCTTTTCAGCTCGCTGGTGCGGGCATTGTTCTCATTGCCTTTCACGATGCCATCCTCTATGCTGGAGGCAAGGTACATGCGCCTCCTGTGCTTGGCTCTCTTTTCCCAGTAGTCCCGGACTGCGCGGAATCCCCCATCCTGACTAACAATCACCGCAATCCCATCGTAGCCGCCGCCAATCAATTCGCCAAGCCGGGAAACAATATAAAAATCCAAGGCATTCTTCCCTGCCTGGCACAATTTGCATACCTCAAAAACGCATTCGCTGGAGGAAATCG
>CASGVX010000234.1 GCA_949346185.1 uncultured Lachnospiraceae bacterium | reverse complement strand
ATGTGGATGTAATCCGCCGTTCGGAAAAGAAACTGGCGGAGAAGATTGACCAGATGGTGCAGGAGGCGCTGGATACGGTAGAGGTAATCGAGGTGGACGAATAGCGGCCGGCTTTACTTTTACAGTAAAAAAGGGGAATGCCAGCGCATTCCCCTGCAAGGATTACTTCGTAATTCTTGTTGTCATAGCATCACATTGCGAGCAGTTTCCTATACAGTAAAAAAGAGAACACCTTGCGGTGTTCTCCGATTCTATCGTATGTAGCAAGTATTTTTGTATTGATGATCCCCAAATACATCATGCCCCATCATGTAAAAACTTGCCTAGTACAATGGATATCTTGCGATTTCTTGTACTAACCTACGATGTAGGGTTCCAATGCCTTCATGATCTCGTCGATGTTCTCATCGTCATGGATGTTCAGGTCGATGTCCTTGGAAAGGTCAAGGCTGAAAATTCCCATGATGGACTTTGCATCGATCACGTATCTTCCGGATACCAGATCAAACTCGGTATTAAACCTTGTCACATCGTTTACGAATGCTTTTACCTTGTCAATAGAATTTAATGAAATTTTAACTGTCTTCATTGCAAGCTACCTCCTTTTTTATTTTACAGTTCCTATACTAGACATTTTGGGGGGAAAAGTCAATATGCAATCTAGCTAAAAAAAATCCTCAAATTAGGAAAAAGCGTATGGCAATTTGAATGAATGCTTATCTTTTTTTTCGAAAAGAGGAAAAATGTTACAAAAAAAGGTAATATAAATCGTATAAGTTTACTAATTTACTGCACGGGAAGAGGGGCTATGCTGGGGGGCGGATGGCGAGTGCACTAGCAAATGATATGGGGAGAAAGGAAGAGATGTTTTGAGAGTAGCGTTTTTGAGTTTGGGCTGCAAGGTGAATTATTACGAGACGGAAAAGATGAAGGAGAAGTTCGGGGAGAGGGGACATATGATTGTGTCCTTTGAGGAGAAGGCAGATATCTATATCATAAATACCTGCACTGTGACCAATATTGCGGATAGGAAGTCCAGAAAGATGCTTCACCGAGCCAGGCGGATGAATGGGAATGCCTTGGTGGTGGCGGCGGGATGTTATGTGGACTCGGCGAGAAAGCGGGGAGAGACGGATGGGAGCGTGGATTTCTTCATTGGGAATGGAGAGAAGGATCATCTGGTGGAAATCCTAGAGAATGCTTTGAGAGAGCGGGAGAGTTGGACGGTACAAAGAAAATCAGAAGCGGCAGAGGGGGAGGAACATACCAGAGCGTATCTGAAGGTTCAGGATGGGTGCAATCAATACTGCACGTATTGCATTATCCCTTATGTGAGGGGGCCTCTTGCCAGCAAGCCGGAGGGGCAGGTGGTGGCCGAGGTGGAAAAACTTGCGGAACAGGGGGTGCAGGAAGTGGTGCTCACGGGGATCCACCTGTCCTCCTATGGAGTGGACTTTACGGAGAAGAAGAGTTTTCTAGAATTGGATGGGAAGCCCCTTCTGTCCCTGATACAGGCAGTGGGGAAGGTGCAGGGAATCAGGCGGATTCGTCTGGGTTCCCTAGAGCCTAGGATTATCACCCATGCCTTTGCAGAGGAACTGGCGGGGCAAGAGAAGGTGTGCCCCCACTTTCACCTGTCCCTCCAGAGCGGGTGCGACGACACGCTGAAGAGGATGAACCGCCATTATTCGGGTGATGAATATCTGGAGAAATTGGAAATCCTGCGGAAATATTTTGTTCGTCCCGCCATCACCACGGATATCATCGTGGGTTTTCCCGGAGAGACGGAGGAGGAATTTGCTGCCACCTGCGCTTTTGCAGAGGGGGCGGGATTTGCAAAAATCCATGTGTTCAAATATTCCCGCAGGCAGGGAACCATGGCGGATGCCATGGAGGGGCAGGTTCCGGAGCAGGTGAAGGCAGAGCGCAGCGACAGGCTGATTCAGATTGGCCGGGAACTGGAGCAAGCCTACGGCGCGCCCTTTCTGGGGCAGGAGTGCCAGGTGCTCTTGGAGGAGATTTCGCGGATTCAGGGAAAGGATTTTCTCGTGGGTTATCATGAGAGATATGTGCGGGTGGCGATTCCTGTGGGGGATCGAAAAGAGGCAGAGAGGCTTTGCAATCAGATTGTGCCTGTGCGGATTTGTGAGCAGGGAGAGGATGGCACATGGCTGGGGGAGATGGTAACATTGTAAAAAACAGTTGTAATTTTTGGGCAGATAGCTTACACTATAGGTTAGATGAGAGTACGTGATAAAGAATGGAGGTTCGTGCCATTATGCAGGAAATAAGTAATACACAATACTTCAAAGTACAGAAAGATCAGGAAATTGAAGTAAAAGATGTGATTGCAGATATTTATGAGGCGCTGACGGAAAAGGGCTACAATCCGGTGAACCAGATTGTGGGATATGTAATGTCCGGCGATCCTACGTATATCACCAGCCATAAAGGAGCGAGGAGCTTGATTCGCAAAGTGGAGCGGGATGAAATCATCGAATTGTTGCTGGAGGATTATATTAAGAATAATTTTATGTAGAGAAGTTGCCATTCACAGCAATTTATAGAAAACACCGGAATCGTTGTGAATTGTGCATGTAGAGCGGAAATGAGGAATATATGAGAATTATGGGGCTTGACTATGGCGCCAAGACGGTGGGGGTAGCCATGAGTGACGAGATGCTCATGACCGCCCAGCCTCTGGAGACCATTACCCGGGAACGTGAGACAAAATTGCGCAAGACCTATGCCCGCTTGGAGGAATTGATGGAGGAGTACCAGGTGGATAGGGTGGTCGTGGGCCTTCCGAAGAAGATTAATAATGAGGAGGGAGAGCGCTGCCGGATGACTAGGGAATTTGCCAGGAGACTGGAGGAGAGAACCGGGCTGGACGTGGTTTTCTGGGACGAGCGGCTTACCACGAAGGCGGCAGACTTGGTGCTGGATGAGGCAAACGTACGGAAAGACCAGCGAAAAGCACATATTGATAAGATCGCGGCCAGCATCATATTGGAGAATTACTTGGGCAGCATTGCAAATTGCGAATAGCAGCAATTTTCCAGTGTGTTTTTTGTGTGTCCACAGAAAGGAATCAGATGGAAGAGAGAGCAGGGAATATTTATTTTGAAAATGAAGAAGGAGAAGAGGTGCCCTTCTTTGTCATAGAGCAAACAATGCTGGCGGGAGTGAATTACCTTCTGGTGGCGGAGAGCGAGGAGGATGAGGCGGATGCCTACATTCTCCGGGAAATAGAAGAGGAAGACGGTCAGACAGTGTATGAGATGGTAGATGAGGAGGAAGAGCTGGAGGCGCTTTCTAAGATATTTTCTGAATTGTTAGAAGATGTAGAATTTGAAAGGTAGGAAAACTTAGTGAAAAAAGAAAATGAAAATCAGGACGGAGTGTTGAGCGAGGGAATCGCAAAGGCAAAGAGAGCGGTGCGGAGAACTCCTAAGAACGGAGAGAATGACGGAGAGAGGAAGACGGGCAGACGGACGAGCGTGAGGACGGCTGGGGCGAAGACTTTGGCCAAGAAGGCATCAAGAGGGAAGGAAGAGGGAGAGGTTGCTTCTTCCCAGAAGGAGACGACGAAGCCGGCGAGGCGGCAGACGGGGCGCCGCCCTTCTCGGAATGGACAGGGAGAGCCGGCAGAGCTGGGGAAGGGATTGAAGATTATTCCCCTAGGGGGATTGGAGCAGATTGGCATGAACATCACGGCCTTTGAGTATGAGGACAGCATTATCGTGGTGGACTGTGGCTTGTCCTTCCCGGCGGACGACATGCTGGGAATTGATTTGGTGATTCCAGATGTCACGTATCTGCGGGAGAATATTGACAAGGTAAAAGGATTTGTTATTACCCATGGACACGAGGATCATATCGGTGCGCTGCCCTATGTGCTGAAGGTAATCAATGCGCCAGTCTACGCTACGAAGCTGACAATGGGTTTGATTGACAATAAG
>CASGVX010000233.1 GCA_949346185.1 uncultured Lachnospiraceae bacterium | reverse complement strand
ACGGTGACCAATCGGAATGCTTATTGGAACAATGCTGCAGGGGCTATCGTGGATGGTGTGCAGAAGAGGTTCGACTTGAAGAATGAGGGCGTGACGGAGTTGGTTCTGTTGCAGGAGGAGGAAGACGGAGAGCACGAAGTTTTATTTTTTAAGAGAATGGATGGCTGCCATGAGATGGTATTGGAAAAATTGCAGCTGTCTGAGGGGGCGAGGCTGCTCCCGCCGCCGGAAATGTCCCGGCGGAGAATAGAGATTTATGGAGATTCCGTTTCTGCCGGGGAGGTGTCCGAGGCTGTGCATTGCATTGGCAGACCGGATCCGGAACATCAGGGGGAGTTTTCCAATAGCTGGTATTCCTACGGTTGGATTCTGGCTAGGAAATTAAATGCCTGCCTCCATGATATTGCCCAGGGAGGAATCGCACTGATGGATGGCACAGGGTGGTTTCTGGAGCCGGAGCAGATGGGTATGGAGACAGTGTGGGATAAGGTGCATTACCACCCGGATTTTGGCGAGCCCACATGCTGGGATTTTTCCAGATATATCCCTCAGGTGGTCATTGTGGCAGTGGGGCAGAATGACAGCCATCCAAGGGATTTTATGGCGGAGGACCATGAGTGTCCCCCATCCATGTTGTGGAAGGAAAAGTATAGGAAATTCTTGTGCGCTCTCCGGGGGAATTATCCGAAGGCGCATATTTTGTGCATTACTACCCTGCTGGAGCATGACGGTGCTTGGGATGATGCCATAGAGGATGTGTGTAATCGGTTATCAGATGACAAAATCAGCCATTACCGCTTTCGGAGAAATGGTCGGGGAACGCCGGGGCATCTGAGGATTCCAGAGGCGGAGGAGATGGCTGGGGAATTGGCCTCCTATATTGACGGTCTGGATATCGGCGATGGCTGGTGACAAAGGATGAAAGAGAAGATGTTGTTGCTATGGCGGCGAAGCCGTGAATCGCAGCAAGAAGATATCGGCGGGGCGAACCTTTTGCCGGGCGTTCCGCACATGGTTTAAGAAGGGAGATAGGCGATGGATGCTAGGAAAACGTATGAATTTTGGCTGACAGATGGATATTTTGACGAGAAGACCAAGGAGGAACTTCGGGGGATTGCCGGGGATGAGAAGGAAATTCAGGAGCGGTTCTATCGGGAACTGGAATTTGGAACCGGGGGATTGCGGGGAATTATCGGAGCCGGCACCAACCGCATGAATATTTACACTGTGCGGAAGGCGACACAGGGGCTGGCAAATTACATTCTCAAGGAGGATGGCGCAGACAGGGGCGTGGCGATTGCCTATGATTCCAGAAGAATGTCTCCAGAGTTTGCCGCAGAGGCGGCATGCTGTCTGGCAGCAAATGGCATTCGGGCGTATGTTTTCTCCTCCCTGCGACCCACGCCCATGCTTTCTTTCGCCCTGCGGGAACTGGGCTGCATTGCTGGCATCGTGGTGACTGCCAGCCACAATCCCGCAGAATACAACGGATACAAGGTATATTGGGAGGATGGGGCGCAGATTACCTATCCCAAGGATCAGGAGATTATTCAGGAAGTCAATGCCATCGCTGGCTTTGGGGAAGTGAAGTCCATGAATCAGGAGGAGGCCATGAATCAGGGCTTGTACCAGATTATTGGCAGGGAGATGGATGACAAATATGTTCAGGCGCTAAAGGGTTTGGTGCTGCGCCCTCAGGTCATCCAGGAGCAGGCATCTAATTTGAAGATTGTCTACACGCCTTTGCATGGTACGGGAAATATCCCGGTGCGAAGAGTGCTGGAAGAGTTGGGTTTTGCTCAGGTATATGTAGTGCCGGAACAGGAATTGCCGGATGGGAATTTCCCTACGGTACCCTATCCTAATCCGGAGGACAAGAAGGCTTTTGCCCTCGCATTGAAACTGGCAGAGAAAGAGGATGCGGATATTGTCCTTGCCACCGACCCGGATGCGGATCGTCTCGGCGTGTATGCGAAAGACCGTGCCACAGGGGAGTATGTCAGCTTTACCGGGAATATGTCAGGCATGATTATCTTGGAATACATTTTGTCCCAGCGGAAGGCACTGGGGACATTGCCGGAGAATGGCGCAGTAGTTACCACCATTGTGTCAGGAAAGATGTCTAGGGAGATTGCGGCCGATTACGGCATGACGCTCATTGAAACCCTGACGGGATTTAAGTATATCGGAGAGCGGATCAAGTATTTCGAGCAGGGAAAGAAAGACCACGAATTTGTCTTCGGTTATGAGGAGAGTTACGGATGTCTTGTGGGCACCCATGCCAGAGATAAGGATGCTGTGGTAGCTGTCATGGCTCTCTGCGAGGCGGCGGCTTACTACAAGAGCCAGGGGAAGACGCTGTGCGACAGGATGAAGGAACTCTTTGATAGGTATGGATATTTCCGGGAGGAACTCTGCACTGTCACCCTGAAAGGGCAGGATGGGGCAAAGAAAATCAAAGAGATGATGGAAAATGTGCGAAATAATGTTCCGAAAGACATTGGAGGGCTGAACGTATTGCAGTTCAGGGATTACCAGAAGGATGTTTTATTGGACTGCGTTACTGGGGAGAAGTGTTCTACCGGGCTTCTGACCTCGGATGTGCTGTATTTTGAACTGGAGGGAGGAGCATGGTGCTGCGTCCGTCCTTCGGGAACAGAGCCCAAGATCAAATTTTATATTGGCGTGAGGGGACAGGACGAGGCAGATGCTGAGAGGCAGGCGCAGTCCTTGAAATCCGCAGTGGAGCAGATGGCGAAATGAGATGTATGGCTGTGAATCATGAAGCAGCGAGGCAGTGAAAGGAGGCTTGCCCGATGGGTGCAAAGATGATGCAGAATGGAGATGTCATTCAGCGGACATTGACGATAGAGAAGAAGAAAGGATATCCCATCTTATTTTTACAGCCTGTATTAAAAAGTATGGTATGGGGCGGGGAGCGACTTAGGACAGACTTTGGCTATGATACCTTGGAAAGCCATCTGGGAGAATGCTGGGGCATATCTGCCCACCCTAATGGGGATTGCCAGATATTGAATGTGGAATACAGTGGAAAGACCTTGTCCCGGATGTGGCAGGAGGAGCCGGGCTTTTTTGGCAAATTTCATAGTTCCCGCTTTCCCCTTTTGACGAAGATTATTGATGCGAAAAAGGATTTAAGCATCCAGGTGCATCCGGATGATGTCTATGCCGGCGAAAGGGAATATGGTTCTCTGGGGAAGATGGAGTGCTGGTATGTAGTGGACTGCCCTGCGAAGGCAGAACTGGTGGTGGGGCATGAGGCCGCTTCCAAGGAGGAACTGGAACAGATGGTGCAGCAGGGGAAGTGGAAGGAACTTCTGCGGCGAGTGCCCATTGCTCCGGGAGATTTTATCCAGATTGATCCCGGAACCATCCACGCCATTACTGGCGGGTGCCTGATCGTGGAGACCCAGCAAAATTCCGACATAACTTATCGTCTCTATGACTATGACCGAAAGGTGGATGGAAAGCCTAGGGAACTTCATATTCAGCAGAGTTTGGATGTGATACAGGTGCCCTCCCCCTCGGTGGAGGATTCCGTGCAGCATACTCAGGAGCAGCCAAAGAATTATTGGAAGTCCCTCGTGGATTGCCAGTATTATCAGGTGTATAAGTTGGAACTGGCGGGAAGCCTCACCTTTACCCACAATGAGACATTTTTCAATGTGACAGTGGTGGAGGGGCAGGGAAGGGTTGACGGCATTCCCGTGGAAAAGGGGGAGCACTTTATCATCCCGGCAATTTATGGAAAGGTGAGGGTGGAGGGGAATATGACCCTGCTGGCATCCGATGCGAAAGATGCGTGATAGGTTATGCTCTTACTGAATGATATGTAAGTAGTGGTTGTAAATCCCTTGGGAGATATTTTCCCGGGGGATTGGAATATATTATCACGGTAAACGCATGCTTTATAAATAATCTATAAACAAATTTTTCTTCTTTTT
>CASGVX010000232.1 GCA_949346185.1 uncultured Lachnospiraceae bacterium | reverse complement strand
ATAACAGATAAAATCTTATCACTGGTTGGATCGATCTCTAGCGCCAAGCTTCTCAATCCGGAAAAAAGAGTGATTATGCCAGATGAATGTGCGGATTGTCCCATGGCGCACATGGTGGAAATCGACAAAATCGAAGAGGTGCGGAGGCAGTATCCAGACGTGGCAGTGGTTTGCTATGTCAATTCTACGGCGGAGATCAAGGCTCATTCTGATGTGTGCGTCACCTCTTCCAATGCCATTCGCGTGGTTCGGAAATTGCCCAATCAACATATTTTCTTTATCCCGGATAATAACCTTGGCCGATATGTGGCGAAGCAGCTGCCGGAGAAGGATTTTATATTTAATGATGGTTTTTGTCACGTGCATACAAGCATAGAATTGGAGGAACTGACAGAGGCGAAGGGATTGCATCCAGAGGCGAAGGTTCTCTCCCACCCAGAGTGCAAGGAAGATATTCTGGAGATTTCTGATTTTATCGGGAGCACGTCGGAAATCATTGATTATGCCTGTGGCAGTGATGCAAAAGAGTTTATTATATGCACAGAGATGGGAGTGTTTTTCGAGCTGGAGCAGAAAAATCCAGAGAAGCGGTTCTTCTCGGTGGGGCATCGTCAGTTTTGTCCAAATATGAAGCGCATTACCTTGGAAAAGGTACGGGCAGCTTTGGAAAATCTTTCGCCGGAGATGGAACTGCCGGAGGAAGTCAGGAATCAGGCGAATAAGCCCCTGAAGCGGATGTTGGAACTGGCGAAATAAAAAATGGCACCGGCGCTGTTCGGTGCCATTTTTGTCTGGGAGAGCATAAATCATAGGAGGAAGTGCATTGAAGGAGAGAGTCGTGGTGGGCATGTCCGGGGGGGTGGATTCCTCCGTGGCTGCCTATTTATTAAAAGAGCAGGGATATGATGTGATAGGGGTTACCATGCAGATCTGGCAGGAGGAGGATGCCTGCACGTTGGAGCGGGAAGGGGGATGCTGCGGGCTCAGTGCCGTGGAGGATGCCAGAAGAGTTGCGGACATGCTGGAGATTCCCTACTATGTCATGAACTTTAAAGAGAGTTTCCAGAAAAATGTGATAGATTATTTTGTGAGGGAATATCAGGCGGGACGCACTCCCAATCCCTGCATTGCCTGCAACCGCTATGTGAAATGGGAATCTCTTCTGCAGCGCAGCCTTGCCATAGGGGCAGATTACATTGCCACAGGGCATTATGCCCGGATTTGTCGATTGAGTGGGGGAAGATATGCGGTGAGGAATTCCGTGACCGCACAGAAGGATCAGACCTATGCCCTATACAATCTAACCCAGGAGCAGCTGTCCCGCACTTTGATGCCGGTGGGTGATTATGAGAAACCCATGGTGCGGGAGATGGCGAGGCAAATAGGGCTTCCCGTGGCTCGGAAGGCAGACAGCATGGAGATTTGCTTCGTGCCTGACGGGGATTATGCCGCATTCATTGAGGAAGAGACTGGGGAGCGCTCCCAGCCCGGCAATTTCGTGGATGCTCGGGGGAATGTGCTGGGGACGCACAGGGGAATCATTCATTATACGGTGGGCCAGAGGAAGGGGCTGAACCTTGCCATGGGCTATCCCGTCTTTGTGGTGGAAATCCGGCCGGAGGCCAATGAGGTGGTGGTGGGACCGCTGGAAGAGAATCTGAGCCAGAGGGTGTATATGCGGCAGGTGAATTTTATGGCGGAGGCCGCCTTTGATGAAGGGAAGGTTTATCGAGGGAAAATTCGATATAATCACAGGGGGGCAGATTGCACCGTGGAGAGGCTGGGGGAAGATTTGTATGTCTGCACTTTCGGAGAGGCGCAGCGGGGGGTGACGCCGGGACAGGCACTGGTACTCTATGACGGGGATTTGGTGGCCGGGGGTGGGACGTTGATGAAACCCCTTGATAGCTGAACATTGCAATAAAAGAAAAAGGAGGAACATTGGTGTTCCTCCTTTTTTCGCCGTATATGAAATTGCTCGAAATGTGGCAGTATACCAACAAGAATTTTCGGAGAAAATTCTTGCAAGGGAATGCGCTGGCATTCCCTTTTTTCGCTTGTAGGAAAGTTCGCCGCAGCATAGTGATAGGGAACTTCGCACTTTTTTATATGGATTCGTGCTGTTCCACGATTTCCTGTTCCGGTGCAGGAGTAATCAGGCTGACTATGACAATCACTGCGCTGGCCAGAAGGAAGGCAGGGAGCAGTTCGTAGATATCTAGGATTCCCCCCATGGGGCGAACTAGGTATTTCCATACAAAGACCATGACGCCGCCTGTAATCATGCCGGCGATGGCGCCATAGCGGTTGGAGCGCTTCCAGAAGAGGGCGAAGAGCATCACCGGCCCGAAGGAGCCGCCGAAGCCGGCCCAGGCAAAGGAAACGATATTAAAAACGGAACTGTTCTGATCTAAAGCGATAAATACGCCTATCAATGCAATGACTACCACTGTGCCTCTGGCAACCAGCATGGATGCCTTTTTTGATAGATTGATGCCGAATACGTCGTGCATGATGTCCTGAGATACGCTGGAGGATGCCACTAGGAGCTGGGAGTCCGAGGTGGACATGGTGCATGCCAGGATGCCGGATAAAATCAGGCCTGCAAAGATGATGGCAAGGATGCCATGCTGGCTTAGGAGCATGGATAGCTTAATCAGTATCGTCTCGGAGTGGGCCGTATCGGCGAAGGTTTCGATATGTCCGGCCTTGGAAATACTGTAGCCGATGATGCCGATAAAGATTGCCACTGCCATGGCAATGACCACCCAGATGGTGGCGATTCTTCGGGAGAGGGTGAGTTTTTTCTCATCCTCCGTGCCCATGAATCGCAGCAGGATGTGTGGCATGCCGAAGTAGCCAAGACCCCATGCCAGCGTGGATACGATGGTCAGCAGGCTGTAGGGGCTGGAGCCCTCTGCCGTGTGTGTGGCAGTCATGCTCAGGTATCCCGCCAGATCTTGGGCGTTGCCGATGACATTGCCGAATCCCCCTGCCAGAGAAACGCCGAAGAATACCACGATGACCAGGGCTATGGTCATGACAATGCTCTGGATCAAATCTGTGGTGCTGGCTGCCAGGAATCCCCCCAAGGCAGTGTATGCCACGATGATGATGGCACTCACAATCATGGCTGGCACATAGGGGATATCGAAGAGGGTTCCGAAAAGCTTGCCGCAGGCAGCGAATCCGGAGGCGGTGTAGGGAACGAAAAAGATAACGATGATCAAGGCGGAAACAGCCAGCAGGATACGGCTCTTGTCCCGGTATCTTTTCGAGAAGAAGTCGGGAATCGTGATGGCGTTAATCTTGGCGCTGTAGCGGCGAAGTCGCTTTGCCACTAGGAGCCAGTTCAAGTATGTGCCCACGCCTAGGCCGATGGCGGTCCAGGCAGGATCTGCGATGCCGCCTATGTAGGCAAGTCCCGGCAGTCCCATCAGAAGCCAGCTGCTCATGTCGGATGCCTCTGCGCTCATAGCGGTCACTAGGGGGCCTAGTTTTCTCCCTCCCAGATAGAAATCCTTTACGTCGTTATTTTTCTTGGAATAAAGAAAGCCTATGACAATCATTAATGCCAGATAGGAGATGATGACCAATAAAAGGCCAAGGGTTGTACTGTTCATAATTTTCCTCATTTCTGCGCTGCCTCTTGGATTTGCTGTTATCTGTGCCGGCAGGCTGGGCATCAGAAAAACAGTACCATTATAACAGAAAATGACAGAAAGGACAAATTATGGCGAAATGGGCTGTCGCATGAAGGGATGAATGGCTGTGAATAGCAGCGTCACATTTACTGGTGTGGAATGATGTGCCCCTGTCGGTATCTCTGGGGGATGCGTTGTAGAATTTGCGGAATTGCCGGGAAAAGTAGTTGCTGTCATTGAAACCGGACTGGAATGCCACCTGCGCGATGGACAGGGTAGTGTTTTTTAGCAGTTCCCCCGCATGCTGCATTCGCAGGGAGAGAATATAGTTTCCCGGCGTGGTGTGGCAGGAGGAGGCAAAC
>CASGVX010000231.1 GCA_949346185.1 uncultured Lachnospiraceae bacterium | reverse complement strand
GCGCTCCATGGAGGCAATCAGCAAGCAGGCCGTGCGCATCATGAAACTCTTCGGATACGATGACGTGAAAAAAATCTCCTGCTCCGTAGGGCCGGAACAGGAATACTTCCTCGTAGACAGAGACCTGTATCTCCAGCGAAAAGACCTGATTTTCTCCGGCCGCACGCTATTTGGCGCCCCCGCCCCCAAGGGCCAGGAATTAGAAGACCACTACTTCGGTGCCATCAAAGAGCGAGTGGCCAGCTTTATGAAAGATCTGAATGAGGAATTATGGAAACTGGGGATCCTTTCCAAGACCCAGCACAACGAGGTAGCTCCCGCACAGCACGAGATGGCTCCCATCTTCAAGACGGCGAACATCGCCACAGACCACAACCAGCTGGTCATGGAGGTAATGAAGAAGGTGGCAAGAAGGCATAATCTGGAGTGTCTGCTGCACGAGAAGCCCTTTGACGGCGTCAATGGCTCCGGCAAGCACAATAACTGGTCCATCGTGACAGATACGGGCATCAATCTCCTAGATCCCGGCAAAAAGCCTCACGAGAACACCAAATTCCTGCTCTTCCTAGCCGCAGTCATCAGGGCTGTAGACGAAAATGCAGAACTGCTGCGCCTCTCTGCTTCCAATCCCGGAAATGACCACAGGCTGGGCGCCAACGAAGCCCCCCCTGCCATCATCTCCATATTCCTGGGAGAACAGTTGGAGGACATTATCGAGCAGATTGTAAAAGGCGACGTTTCCTCCGCCATCCAAGGCGGAAAACTGGATACCGGCGTCCATGTGCTGCCTGTCATCAAGAAGGATGCCACGGATCGGAACCGCACCTCGCCTTTCGCCTTCACTGGAAATAAATTTGAGTTCAGAATGCTTGGTTCCTCCATGTCTATCTCAGGGCCGAACTTCACATTAAACTCCATGGTAGCCGACGTGCTGCAGGATTTCGCCGATGAACTGGAGCAGGCAGAAGACTTCGACACTGCCGTCCATGAACTAATCAAAAAAACTGTCACGGCACACCAGAGGATTATCTTCAACGGGGACGGATACTCTGACGAATGGGTGGAGGAAGCAAAAAAACGCAACCTTCCCAACGTGAAATCCATGGTAGAGGCAATTCCCTACCTTACCAGCGATAAAACCGTTAAGCTTTTTGAACGGCAGAATGTGCTGAGCAGAGCCGAACTGGAGTCCCGGGCAGAAATCAATTATGAACTCTATTCAAAAGCGATTAACATCGAGGCAAAGACCATGATAGACATGGCAGGAAAGCAGTACATACCTGCTATCATCCAGTATGTCACAAGTCTGGCAGACTCCATCAACAGCATCACATCCGCCTGCGGCGAGGCAGATGTAAGCGTTCAGGCAGAGCTTCTCACCAAGTGCTCCACTCTCCTAGCCGCCGCCAAGAGGGAACTGGCAAACCTAGAGAGCGTCACCGCAGAGGCCGCCACCAAAAAAGAGGGGCAGGAACAAGCCACCTTCTTCAAGGATGTAGTATTCTCTGCCATGAATGCCCTGCGAGCTCCCATCGACGAACTGGAGATGCTGGTGGATCAAGACTTCTGGCCAGTGCCATCCTACGCAGATTTGCTATTCGGAGTTTAATCGACTAGCGACATATGATGATTTAAAAAGAGGCATCGGCTGCGCCGATGCCTCTTTTTACCATACATGCAGGGTGTCATGAGATCTGAATTCCCCCTGCCGCCTATTTTTCCTGCAATCCACCTTCGCTATGCCTCCTGCAGTTCTGCCAGCCTTTCTGACAAATGCTTCATCACATCCACAAAATCCAATACCACGTCCATATTGGCATCGCTCATGGCAGATGCCTCCTGCGTGCTGGCCATAATCTCCTGACTGCCGGCTGAAAGGGTGCTCACGGAATCCACGATGGAATCATTGGCATCCGTCACCTGCCCCATCATGCCGGAAACCTCTCCCATATCCCGGTACAGCGTGTCAATCATATTCTTAATCTCATAGAATTTCTGATTGGCATCCGTAGCAACCCGATTCTCTGCCTGAGAAAGGGACACATTCTCTTCTACCTTCTGCACTACGTCCAAGGCATCTGAAGCCAGTTCATCCAGTATCCCCGAAATATTTTCCGTAGCGCTCTTGGTCTGTTCCGCCAGCTGCCTGATCTCATCTGCCACCACCGCAAAGCCCTTTCCCGCCTCGCCGGCTCTGGCAGCCTCGATGGAAGCATTCAATGCCAAAAGGTTCGTCTGACTGGAGATATCCAGAATCAAGTCAATAATGCTCCGCACTTCGTTGGATTTATCCTGCAGCCTGGAGGCGGAATCCTTCATATGACCCCCGGAAGCAATGGAAGTCTCCACATGACTGGTTAAATCCACCATAGCAGAAGCCCCCACGTCCACCAGCTCCTTTGTCCGGTTGGTCACCTCCATAATATCTTTCGTCTTCTCGTTGGTGCTGTCTATCATCTCCTTGATAAGCTTGGTATCCTCCGTCTGGCTGGAGATGGCTTCCGTGTTGGTAACCACCCCGGAAGTAATCTCCTTCAGCGAGGCATTCATCCCCTCCATGGCATCTTTGATTTTTCCCACGGCAGCATCCGCCACCTGCATATCCTCCTCCGCGCTCTCCGCCACATGGATAATTTTCTGGGAGACCGCCTCCTGCTGATCCGCAATCGTTGAAATTTCCGTCACAGAATCCCGCAGCAGAGCCAACAGTATCTTTACGCCAAAGAATGCACCCAGCGCCACTAGAATGGCAATAATCATTTCAACCATCACCGTTTCCAGAACATCCTCAAAATGCTTGGCCTGAGTCACTATCACCACGGCTTTTGCCACATTGGCTCCCACAAAAAAACCGCTGACCACATAGACCAGTTTCGCCTCCATGGAAACCACCAGCACCAGCAAGATGGGAATCATATAGGGATATGTGACATTGCTTTCAGAACAAAATAGCAAGGATATGTATACCGGGATAAAAGCCAGGCCGATAATTTTTACATACGCCTTGTCCTGCCGATTTTTAAAAAACAGAATGATGCTTCCCAAAAGCACCACCCCATTCATCCCCATGGGAACCATACTATTCAGAAACGGTATATTTCCTGTATTCATCTCTGCCATCAGCCCTAGGAAAATAAAAAATGCCGTCACCAGATGTGCAATAAATAAGGTTCTGTTTGCCCGCGTCAAATGTTTTTCGTTCATATCATACCTCCATTTCTATATTTTATTCCATTTTACCATGGTGGGGGAAATTTTTCCACCGTGAATTATTTCATCAAAATAATGTTAATATATATGAATTTACATAAAGATTTTCAGTTTTTATATTAATATAATATCAACAAACACTTAAACAAGTCAAATACCCCACAGCAAGCCACGGAACATGGCCTAGCTTCTTTTTTGTAAGTTCGCCCCAAGGGGCTGGGTATTTGACCCTTGCAGGAATAAATGGAGGTAACATCATGGAGATAAGAAAATCTAGCAGTGGACTACTTATGAGGCATCAGGGCGAAACACTCCTCATCCAGCCATGGGGAGAAAATGCATTTCGCATACGCGCTACCAAATATCCAGAATTTACTGGAAATAATTATGCTCTGGAGGAAGAAATTCCAGTGGCAAAAAAGCAGGCAGACATCTGCATCGACCCGGAGGGAAACAGCGCAGAAATCACCAACGGCCGTTTGAAGATTACGGTAAATCCCAGCGGCGTTCTGCGCTTCTTTCGGGATGGAAAGCAGTTCCTGCAAGAGTATCACCGCAACTATGACGGATCCGTTTCAAAGGAAAGCATTTGCATGAAGCTTGTAGGCAGACATTACCAGCCCATCGTGGGAGGACATTATGAACTGACTGTGCGGTTTGAGAGCAATGATGGGGAGCAGTTTTTCGGCATGGGACAGTATCAGCAGCCCTATCTGGATTTGAAGGGGTGTACTCTGGAACTGGCCCAGCGAAACTCCCAAGTCTCCGTTCCCTATGCCATCTCCAGCTTGGGCTATGGCTTTCT
>CASGVX010000230.1 GCA_949346185.1 uncultured Lachnospiraceae bacterium | reverse complement strand
AAAATGCAAAAGCGGCATTTTTCATAGATTGTTTGTGCCGGCGGAGCCGGCATGACAGGAAGTGTGAATGACATTCATGTGGGAAGAAACGTCCGCAGAAGCGGGCTTGCTGCAAGTAGCATTCTTTCACTGTTTGTGCCACGTATGCATGTCGGCATAAATGGACGTGTGAATGCATTTGTGCCGACAAAGTTGGCATGATTATAAATGTATCATAATAGGCAGAGGAGAATAGAAATGAAGAGAACAGATTTTTTATTGGGATTATACATATTAATACCGGTCATCTTCTTGATTATTCCAGTACCCTTGGTATTGCTGGACATCTTGATGATGGCCAATCTCTGCGTGGCTTTGGTGATATTGTTTAATGCTATATTTTCCAAGGAAGCCCTGAATATGTCTACATTCCCTACGATTCTGCTGATTACCACGCTGTTTCGGCTTTCGTTGAATGTCAGCTCTACCCGTAATATTTTGCTTCAGGGGCAGGCTGGTGACGTAGTGCAGACCTTTGGTAATTTCGTGGGCGGCGGCAGCCTCGTGGTTGGCGTGGTAATCTTCATCGTGCTGATTATCATTCAGTTTATCGTGATTAACAAGGGTTCCGAGCGCGTGGCAGAGGTGACGGCCCGCTTTACGCTGGATGCTATGCCAGGTAAGCAGATGGCCATTGACGCTGACTTGAACACGGGAGCTATCACGGATGCTCAGGCGAAGGAGATGCGCCAGAAGATTCAAGATGAGTCTACCTTCTTCGGCGCCATGGACGGTGCCACCAAGTATGTGAAGGGAGATGCCACGGCGGGCTTGATTATTACTGGCATCAACCTAGTGGGAGGTCTGATTACCGGCGTGGTGATGCGGGGACAGGAATTGGGGGTTGCCCTGAACCAGTACTCCATCCTCACTATTGGTGATGGCTTGGTGAGCCAGATTCCATCGTTGCTGATTTCTCTATCCACAGGTATTTTGGTGACGAAAGTATCGAAGGAGTCGGATTTGGGAAACATACTGATGAAGCAGCTGTTTTCCATACCGAAGGTTTTGTATATTGTGGGGGCGACTATGGTGTGCCTTGCCATCACGCCTTTCCCTACGATGATTTGCCTGGGATACGGTATCGTATTTCTCGTGGCGGGCCGGGCAATCGAGGCTGCCATGGAAGATGTGGCTATCGAGAGCGAAGTGGACGAGGAGGAAGAATCTGCGGAGGAGATTCGCCGTCCGGAAAATGTGGTCTCCCTGTTGCAGGTTGATCCGATAGAACTGGAGTTCGGCTATGGAATTATTCCACTGGCGGATGTGAATCAGGGGGGCGACCTCTTGGATCGAGTAGTCATGATACGACGGCAGATTGCCCTAGAATTGGGATGCGTGGTGCCTATGATCCGATTGCGGGATAATATTCAGCTGAATCCAAACCAGTATGTAATCAAGATTAAGGGCGTGCCAATTAGCGAGGGAGAGATTCTCTTTGACCACTATATGGCCATGAATCCAGGCTATGTGGAGGAGGAGATTACAGGTATTCCTACCTTCGAGCCTTCCTTCCATCTGCCGGCTATCTGGATTACGGAGGCTCAGAGGGAACGGGCAGAGTCTTTGGGATATACGGTGGTTGACCCGCCGTCTATCATCGCTACCCATCTGACGGAGGTGGTGAGGAATCATTTGGATGAATTGCTCACGAGACAGGATGTGCAGAATCTCATTAATAACATTCAGGAGGCCAATACGACTTTGATTTCAGATCTTGTGCCCAAACTTCTCGGTGTAGGCGAGATACAGAAGGTGTTGCAGAATCTTCTCAGCGAGGGGATTTCCATTCGGGATCTTGTGACGATTTTTGAGACATTGGCAGATAACGCCACTTCCACTAGGGATACGGACGTGCTGACGGAGTATGTGCGACAGAGCCTGAGGCGCGCCATCTCCAACAAGTATTTTCCTGCCAATGAGATGACCAGCGTGGTAACTCTGGATCCAGGTATCGAGCAAGAGATCATGGGTTCCATCAAGCAGACGGAGCAGGGGGCGTACATCAATTTGGATCCGGAGAAGACCCAGAGCATCTTAAATTCCGTGAAAGAGGAAATGGACAAGATGGAGGAATTGGGAAAGAATCCGATTATTGTGACTTCGCCTATTGTGCGAATGTATTTTAAGAAACTCACATCAGAGCAGTTTAACGATTTGATTGTGGTTTCCTACAATGAAATTGAGACGGATGTGGAACTACAATCGATAGGGATGGTGACAGTATAGTATGGTTATTAGAAAATATATTGGGACGACAGAGGAAGAGGCCACGAGGCTTGCGAAGGAGGAACTGGGGGAAGATGCGGTAATTATGAACGTCAAGCAAGTGGCCGCCAAGGGATTGCTTCGGTTTTTCAGGAAACCTTCCGTGGAGGTGACTGCCGCAGTGGACGAGGTGCAGGGAGAAAATAGCGGGGCAGGTTCTGAAATGCAGCAGACGAGACAGCGGCAGGAGGATTTTCCAGACTTTTCCAAATTGCAGGAGGCAATACAGGAGACAAACGCCGTCTTGGAGGCGGAGGCAAGGAAAGAGGCTGGGAAGGTTCAGGAGAAGGATGCGGAGCCTGCTGCGGGGGATGCGGATTCCAAGAATCCCGGGGCGAAGGCTAGGCGGGATGTGGCGTTAAAGAGCGAGAATATCTTGGAGGAGAAGCCTTCCATTGCGGACGAGAAGGATCTGGAGGAGAGGCTCAGCAGTCTGCAGGACCTTCTGGAGAAGCAGATGCAGTCTGCCAAGTCGGAAAAGGAAGAGAAGGACGAGAAGGAAAATACCAATCAAGTATATTTCGACATGATCAAGAAGAAACTTTTGGATAATGAGGTGGAGGAGACTTATATTGACCAGATTCTGGACGACATCTCTGGCAATTTGAAAAAGAATGCGAACTTGGATAGCATTCTGGCAGGAGTTTACCAAAAGATTGTATTGAAGGTTGGTCAGCCCCATTTGATTGACATTAAGACCAAGCGGACGAAATATGTGTTTTTCGTAGGACCCACGGGAGTGGGGAAGACCACTACCATAGCGAAGATTGCTTCCACGCTGAAGTTGACGAAGAATACCAAAGTGGCACTGATTACTTCGGATACTTACCGCATTGCCGCGGTGGAACAGCTTCGCACTTATGCGAATATTCTTGGCATTCCCTTGCAGGTAGTCTACTCGCCGGAGGATATGAGTCATGCCATGGAGGAATTGAGGGAATATGATCTGGTGTTTGTGGACACTGCCGGGCGATCTCACAATAATCCCCAGCAGAGGGAGGATATCCAGAAATTGCTGGAGACGGTGGGGGAGGCCAATCGAGAGATTTATTTGGTGTTGAGTGCCACTACTAAATATCGGGATTTGGTAAAGATATCTACCACTTACTCAGAAATGACAAAGTACAGTTTGATTTTTACAAAATTGGACGAGACAGAGACGATTGGCAATATTTATAATATTCACATGTTGACGGGGGCACCCCTTTCCTACACCACCTGCGGTCAGAATGTGCCGGATGATATCGGAAAGATTGATGCGCAGAACATCGCAAAGCAGCTTCTGGGAGGAAATGGCTGATGGATCAGGCTGAGCAGTTGAGAAATATTATCAAACAACAGAATACGAGGCGGCACCTGGCACGGGTCATTACGGTCACCAGCGGCAAGGGCGGCGTGGGAAAGTCTAACATATCCGTGAATCTGGCCATTCAGTTTGGCAAGATGAATAAGCGGGTGGTGATTTTGGATGCTGATTTTGGTCTTGCCAATGTGGAGGTGATGCTGGGGATCCGTCCACGATATAATTTGGCTGATATGATGTTTCGGGGCAAGAGTCTGCGGGACGTGATCACTCCCGGGCCTGAGGGGATTGGATTCATATCCGGAGGTTCTGGCCTGCGGGAACTGACCAATTTAAAGAGTGATCAGATTAAGAGTCTGGTGCGGATGATGTATGAGTTAGATAAGATTGCGGATGTGGTTATTGTGGATACGGGG
>CASGVX010000229.1 GCA_949346185.1 uncultured Lachnospiraceae bacterium | reverse complement strand
TAGTTACTATTCACGGCTTCGCCGCTCATAGTAACAAGCAGCGCTTTCAGCGCTGAAATGCACACATTTTGCTTAAAACATGCAAAATGGCGCCGAAGAACTCGTACTTTTGGCATGAAACATGCCAAAAATTCTCGAATATAGTCGGCTGTGAATAGTAACCACAATTAGTTACTATTCGCAGTCTCTCCGCCCATAGTATCCCTGCGCATATATAATGCGTTAGGGCTTTCAGTGCTGAAATGCATACGCCTATCCTTACTTTTTCTTTTCCAGCCATTTATTCATCCTGTCTTGGATAATGGCAAAGGGGGCTTCACCCATATCTAAGAAGAATTTATGAAATTCTTTTAAGACAAATTTGTCTCCCAGTTTCTTTTTCGCCTGCTGCATCAGAGCATCAATTTCCAAATAGCCCAAGGTATACTCCATATATGCTCCCGGTTCTGCCACCATGGAATCGAAAATCGTGCGGGCATTTGCTTTGCTAAACCCGAAATCTGCTAGGTAGCCCTGCAATTTTTTGTAATCCCATCCCAAATAATTCACTGCCAGATCTGCCTTGGCATAAATGCACAGAGTTGCCAGAGTATTTTTTTTCAGTAGCTGAGCCACGTCCTTGTCAATGTCTGCCAAATCATAACTGTATAATTCTGCATACGTTCCCCAACCTTCCGTATAGCCCCCAACTTTGATAATGCTCCGAAGGGGAGAGGGATTTTGGGACAGGAAATAGCAGGTCTGGTACAGATGTCCGGGATAGCCCTCATGCCCGATGGTGGAAAAGGCTTTGCTCAAATCATAACTCTTATTCTGGTTAATGTACACTACATTTGACTGGAAATTATCCAAGGCCGGCACCAGATAAAATGCCGGACTGAGAAAATTCTCCAGAGAGGTGTCTACCGCCTTAATCTGGCAGGATATCTTATCATCCAGTGCGGGGAAATCCTTGCCTATGGATTTTTTTAAATGCTCCAAGGCTTTTTGGGGAGTATTGTAAGGATATTCCACCTCCTGTGCTTCCATATATGCATCGGGAGATTCTGACATAATGTCTGCAATTTCTTTTTTCAAGGAAGAAATGTTCTTGTCCAGCAATTCATTGATTTCATCTAGGGAACGGTCAGAGCCGGTCATGGTTTTTACCAGATAGGCATAGTAGTCCTTGCCTTTTTTTAAATGACACAGTCCGCCCCCATTTTTTCCGGTGCCTTTAAGTTTTTTCAGTGCATTGATGAGATTCTTGTAAGCGGGAATAACGCTCTCCAGAACTGCCTGTCTGTTCTGGCGCGCAAATCCATTTTTCTCTTCTGCCGACAGACCCGGCACGCCGTCTATTCTCTTTTGGAATCCCCCTATCAAATAATTCTTTTCGGGGTCTTTTACAAACTCCTCGCACTGGGTAATGATAGCCTGTGCCGTGGTATCACTCATGAAAATGCCCTCTTTTGATTTATTTTCCTCAAAGGCAATAATGCCTTGAAAATATGCCGGCACCTGCTTTAGCAGAGCGATATATTCCTCCACGTCCCTTTTCCCATATAAATTAAATTCTGCAAAAAAAATGGGCAGCTGAGCCTGTATTCCCGTAGTAGGCCCTAAGCATTCTGCGTACTCCAGAAAATCTGCAGACTCTAAATTCTGCTTGGACATCTTGTACACAATATCATAAATTAATTTCTGCTCGTCTGTTAATTTTTCGTAATCGTAGGTTTCCAGCGTGGCTACCCGGTTTTCTGATACCAGCAGGCTGTTCTTTAATTCCTTGAGAGAAAATTCTCCCAAGGTGGGCTTGGTGGCCTGCAATCCGTATTTTTCCCGATCTTTTATGCGAAAATTAAGGGTGATGGTATCATCGCTGATTTCTTCTTTGAATATCTCTGTAGCCAGTTTGTCAAAATCTTCTCTGGCCTGAGCTTCCGTACGGTCATCCTGCACTTTGGGGTGGGTTAGGGTTTCCTCAGAAAAAGGCCCAGCCTTCTGATTGAAGCAGACCAGCCCTATTACTGCAAATATGCACACCAAAAGTGCAATATATGTCATAGGGGTGGGTCGCTTTTTCTCCCAATTGCCAAATTCTCTAAACTGTCTGTCCAATACTGCACTTCCTTTCTTATCATATGCTTGCTATGCGCTTTATTGTCCTATATCATCATAGACTTGTCAACCTAAAATGGCCAGACACCATCTTCCGGGTTTTACATATATATGAATTAGCAGGAATATTTATTCCCCTGCAAAATCACATTCTTTGGAGGTCGAAATGAACTATATGAACCAACCTCGTGGGAACTGCGCTTCTCCGTGCGGTACGCCCGCTGGCAATAACCGCCAAGGCATGGATTCCGGCTGCAAAAACGGCAATCCTCGCAATGGCGGCTCCCGTTGCGGAAACAATAATATGAACTCCCGCTGTGACGGCAAAGGTTGCCCCTCTGCCAACTCTCGTTGTGGCAATCATTGTGGCAATAAGCCTTCCCGATGCGGCGATTGTGATGCAAATTCCAGTTCCCGCAATGATCCCTTGGAAGGAATGCCTATCGGCATAGGATATGTGCCTTGGCAGCAATGGAGAACCACCTATGACTATTGCGAAGGCCTATCCCAAGGCACGATTTTCCCTTGCCTCAATCTTCCTTTCTACGGATGCATTCCCCGCGATTTTCATTACAATAAAGGAGGTAGAGCATGAATCAAAAACAACTTCTTATGTATATTACCCAAGTGAGTTTTGCCTTGACGGAAGTGAATCTGTATCTGGATACCCATCCATGCGATCAGGAAGCCATGGAATATTACCAAGAGGTCAGGAAGCTGCGGCAGGAAGCGCTGGAAAAATATCAGTGCCAGTTTGGCCCTCTCCTGAATGACGGCAACCATTCTGATTCTTGGGAGTGGGTGAATACGCCCTGGCCGTGGCAGTAGACCCGCGTCTGCCCGCTATAGCATAATTGTTATAGTGGTTATGTCCTCAATGCAGGACAGAAAATATAAATTATATTTCAATCATATGGAGGAATTATGTGGAATTATGAAAGAAGACTGGAATATCCAGTAAATATCTCTCGCTGCAATCCTCAGGCAGCGATGGTTATTATGTCACAGTACGGTGGTCCGTGTTCGGTAAGATACAATACCATTTATCTGTCAGAAACGCGGAGCCATCCCGGAGCGTGAAATATACGAATAGGTCAGGAAAGAGGGGAAAGACATATGCGCTGATTCCTAGCATCCGCAACAATTGAAGCATCAAATCCCTGCACCTCACCAAATTCCGTATAATCCTTTAACGCTGTTTGAATCTGGCTTGGCTGAATAAAAGACATTGATTGAATCTCATCAAAACCTACGAAGTCAAATCTCGTAATAGGTTGACCACCTCATTCGTCACTTCGCCGGAAGCACCCGCCTTGGCACCGCCAAAATCAGGAAGTTCAAACATAGTTTTTCCGGTCTTTATATTAACTGCGACACGTATTCTTGCAAGAAAGCGTACTGTCTCACCATTGACCATTTCAAACTTAAGTTGTTCATAATCCTCGCGGCTGGGAATATACTGTCTAATGTATCTGAGAACGCTGTCATAATCAATGCTTCCGTGCCATCTGACTTCTGCGAACAAACACTTCCGGATTAAATTCTTCATATGGATCCTTTCTCTCCATCCTTGTTCCGGTTCTACGGCCGCCGATGTGACCGCATCAAGGCCCTGCTGTGGGAGGGGGACGGATTTGTCCTCCTGTATAAGCGGTTAGAGAATGGAACATTTCAATGGCCGCGCGAACCAGGCAAACTGCAGCCAATTTCATGTAATCATCCCACAATTATTTTCATATGTGTGAATACTGCTCCTTGTGTTACTATTCGCAGCCGTCCTTCGGCATATCAAAGAGACTCAGCTGCTCTTCCCTCATTGACCTTACCCTTCTCACAGTAACCCTGTCCCCCTCCATGACTTCCCCACAGAGGAGGGGCGAATCCGGATGATACATAATTTTAGCATCATCTCGGCCTTGATTCGCATAACAATACACGCATCCATTTTT
>CASGVX010000228.1 GCA_949346185.1 uncultured Lachnospiraceae bacterium | reverse complement strand
AAAAACGCCCAGGCTAGCATGGCCTTTCTGCGACTCCCCAGCAAAGTCCGTCCCAGTAGCAGAACCCCCGCCATCAGCTGCAGGGCAGCAATCCCCATGGGAACCCGGTATGCCGTGGGAAGACTTCCTCCAAAGAGCAGCAGACTGGAGGAGACAGAATCGCATAGAAAAGGCTGGGGCAATTTGGTTCCCGTCAAAAGAGAGTATTCTGGCGGAAAATCCCCCTGTCTGGCAATGCTGGTGATAACTGCTAAATGCATGTTCACATCACTGTTGGTAGACTGTCCCGTATGCATGCTGCCATCCCCGCCATAGGGTATGGCGTGGGTGCCCAGAAGATACATATAAAAAAGGAAAAGGGGAAGCACCAGCAATAGATAGGCATGCTCTTTCCAACACTCCCCCTCATGGATTCCCCTCTCCATACCGCCTTCTCGCCAGTGATGCCACAGGACAATTCCCAAGCAGGCCAGTCCCATGACAGAGGGCGCCAGAAGATGGGACGTCAGCCCAAATCCCAAACCCAGAGAAAAAAGCGCTGGCAGCCACATCATGCAGACACTGCCGAACACGCTGCCAATCAAAATCCGAGCCGGCCTCTTTTCCCCAGCCAATACCCTCCAAGCCGTGCCAATGCCCAGCAGCTGGTACAGCAGGCAATATCCAATTCCCACAATATTTCCAACGAAGCTTCCGTCCATCACATCCTCATTTCTTCATCCAATCATATCACGACAAACTATATCTTACACCATTTCTGCCAAGATAAAAAGGGGCACTTAGCATAATTTTTCCAGTTCTTGACATACCCCCATTCCATATAGTAAAATGGTTGTTGATTATTGCAAGGTCTATCCCAGAAGACAAAAACTGAACATGACGGCGCATCATGGGATAAAGAAATTTTTTTTGATTGGAGTTGATTATTTGGATTCAAGTGACGCCTGGCGAATCATCGTTTTATTGATTCTATTGGTACTTTCCGCTTTCTTTTCATCAGCGGAAACCTGTTTGACCACTGTAAACAAAATGCGGATGCAATCCATGGCAGAAGAAAAGGTAAAGAATGCGGGATTGGTTTTGAAATTAATTGAAAACCCCACCCAGCTCCTAAGTGCCATTCTGATTGGAAACAATGTGGTGAACTTGTCAGCATCTTCCCTCACCACGTCTTTTGCCATTTCCTTAAGCCATAAATTAGGATTTTCCGGGCTGACCAGCGCATTTACCGGACTGGGCACAGGCATCCTCACTATTCTGGTGCTGATATTCGGAGAGATTATTCCAAAATCCTTTGCCACCGGCAATTCTGAGAATCTGGCCCTGCTATATGCAAAGCCGGTATATGCCATTACCACCTTGCTTCGTCCCGTCTCTTTCATTATGAACAAGCTGTCCCAGGGATTGCTGATTCTCCTTCACATGGACGGAAAGAAGAAACCGCTGATTACAGAAAACGAACTGCGTACCATTGTGGATGTAAGCCACGAGGAGGGCGTGATAGAGAGCGAAGAACGGCAAATCATCACCAATGTGGTAAACTTTGGCGACTCCATTGCCAAAGACGTAATGGTTCCAAAGATGGACGTCACCTTCGTAGACATCCAATCCAGCTATCATGAACTGATTGACTGCTTTACCGAATATACATTCACGCGCATGCCGGTATACAGCGAAAACCGGGATAACATCGTGGGAATCATCAACTTGAAGGACGTATTCTTCTATCAGGGTTCCAAGAAGGACTTCTCCGTGAAAGAACTGATGCGGGAACCCTACTTCACATATGAGTACAAAAAAACATCCGAACTGTTTTTCGAGATGAAGCAAGACTCCATTCCCATGGCCATCGTGCTGGACGAGTACGGTTCCACCTCGGGAATGCTCACGCTGGAGGATTTGCTGGAAGAAATCGTGGGAGAAATCCGTGACGAGTACGATGAAGACGAAGAGGATGAAATCACACGAATCAACGATGAAGATTACCTGCTTCTGGGCGTGGCAAAATTGGACGATATCAATGAGCAGCTGGGGATTTCCATCGAATCAGAGGATTACGATTCCATCTCCGGGCATATCATCAATCTCCTGGACCGCTTTCCGGAAGCAGGGGAGACCGTCAGCGATGAATTCGCTACTTACACGATACTTTCTGCCGAGAAAAATAAATTGGGAAAAGTTAAGCTGCACCTCCTGCCTCCAGCCCAGGCAGAGTCAGAAGAGGCAGAAGGGGCTTGACCCACACAAATCATTATGTCAACTTACATCAAAAAGGGAACGTGCCAATATCCAAAGGATATTTTGCGTTCCCTTTTTTGATGTGAAGAACGCTGGTTTTGCGTTCTTCTTAGGTGCGATAGTAGTTTTACCTGGCGAGGTATTTTCGAGCCTGATAAAACTTCGCACCTTTTTTATGACACATTATCGGGCCTGCAGTCCTCATAAATGCACTTAATCACCTGCTGCCCCAAAGTCCTGTCAATGGCGCCTCCGCTGAAATCCGTAATGCATCTGCGGAAATTGCACTGCTCAATCCGTCCCCGGCTTCCATACATCAATACGCCCGCACCGCTCTTTCCCCGGCAGTTCACAAAGACACAGCGCGTAATCTCTCCATTTTGGGCATAAACCGCTCCCTCATCGCAGAAATTAAAGATGCATTCCCGAATTTCCGGCGCATAGGCATCGTAGATGGCCCTGCCTCCAGACATATTGCGAAAAAGGGAATCCGTCACCAAAATCCTTGTGCCGGAGGCATAAATTCCCCCGGTCTTGCACATGCCATTAAATTCGCAATTAGAAATCTGACAATTCCTGCTGTGCTCTAAGATGAGCATATCCCCATCCTTCAAATGAGTACTGATCAGTTTCACATTCTTCATCTGAATGCTGCCCCGGCAGCGGATGGGATAATTCAGATACACGTTGGCATCCTCTATGGTAAGATTCCCATCTGCCTCCACAATCACCGGGCAGTCAATAATCGTAGACACCCGAATGGGATACTGCCCCACGATCTGAAAGGTGGACATCATAGCCAGATACTGCACAGTCTCCACCCCTTCCGGATAGCAATTATCATATGTCAGATGATGCACATTCGCCCTCACCAGTCCATGATAATACACTGCGGCTCCATATTCTGCCACCACGCACTCCCGGAATACGCAGTTGGTAATCCGATTCCCCTCCACTGCGAAAATCGCACCGCCTTTCTTTGCCTCGCATTTTCTGAACGTGCACCCCTTCACCATGCCATTGGGAGTACGAATCATCATCGCTCCCCCATCTTCATGGGAATAGCAGTCATAGAATATGCTGTCCTCCACCTCGATCCGATTGCCCCAGAAACGGATGGCCGCTCCCCTAGTGGTGCGAAAGATAGAGCTCCCCTTTACCACAAGCTCCCCCGCCTCGGCTCGGATAAACATGCCCAGATTCCTGCAGTCCACCTCGCTATTGAGCACGGAAATCCTGCTATGTACATCCCTCATATTCACACAGGCTCGGTGGCTGTCACCTTTCCGGATGATTTTACTGTCCTCGATTACCAATTCTCCCCCCTGCAGGAGGATATTTCCATGGATGCGTACCTGGGCATGGTCAAAAATCAGACGCATGCCGGGATACAGAATCAAATCCTCCGTAATCTGGCACCGCTCCACGATGCGTACCTCCAGCTCTTCCTCCAGCATCTCCTGAGTACAGGGAATGGTATCCCATAGTCTCATAATATAATACTTCATATCCACAGGGGAAAGCTCCATCCTCTGCACATGCATCCGATGCAGCAAATCCCTGCACTCTGGAACCTCCTCTTTCGCCGCACACTTGGCAAACTCCATCAGTATGGCCAGTTCCTTGCCGGACACCTGAAACATTTTCCTGAATAGCTGCAGGGACTCCATCTGCTTTTCCCCAATGTCCCCCTCCTGCAGGCTCACATTGACAAGATCCAGCATGAGCAGATACCGTTCCCGCTCCGTGGCAAACTCATCCAAAAGGGAATCAATCATATTTCCCTTATCCTTGGACATGCGGAGAACCTCCG
>CASGVX010000227.1 GCA_949346185.1 uncultured Lachnospiraceae bacterium | reverse complement strand
TGGAATTGCGCCTTGATGCTCTGGAGGAGGGGCAGGAGACGCAGGATGGGGCGATCGAGGAGCTGGCAGGGATGATGGGGGGGAGGTGAGTGAGATGGTGAGGTTTTATGTGGCTGGGATTCTGGCCGGGAAGTTGTGCCTTGAGGATGTGCCGATGCGCTGGCGTGATGGGGTGCGTGAGGTGCTGAAAGAAAAGAACATGTAGGATGGAGCCGGAGGGCTCTTTTTTAGTTGCATGGGCAACAGAAAGGATGGTGGTAAGGATGGGAATTGAGATGCTGGCAGTGGCAATGGGGATTCCGTCAGCCTTTACTGGTTTCTGTTTCTGGCTGCTGGAGAGGAAATTGGATAAGAGGCAGAAAGCCGAGGAAAGAAAGGACGAGGCTAGGAGGCGGAATGAAGTGATTGTGATTGAGGGAGTCAATGCGGCCATTGCTTTAGGTGAGGCTACAGCCAGGGCGGTGCAGCGTATCCCGGATACGAGGTGCAATGGGGACATGACGGCTGCTCTGCGGTATGCTTCAGAGGTGAAACATAAGCACAAGGACTTTATGACAGAGCAGGGCGTGGATGCCCTGTATTAGAAGGAGGTTTTACTATGGATAGGATTGATTGGAAGGATGTCGGAAAAAGGGCGGTGAAGACGTTTGTCCAGGCGTTTGTGGCGGCGGTTGGCGTACATATGGAGCAGGTTGCCGGGATTAGGGACCTGGAGAGTGCGAGGGCGATTGTTACGCCGATTTTAGTTGGCGGTGTTGCCGCCGGGATTTCGGCGGCATGGAACGTGGTAACAGGATGTATTTCGCATGAGGAAGGTGAGGTGGATGGTTATGGCGAATAATCATGATGTGAGGATTGACAGGAAGAAGCTGCATCCCTGGCTTGACCATAAGCTGGGGCTGCTTTTGAAGGAGTGCGCCAGGGAGGGAATCTATCTGATTGTCACAGAGGGGTTCCGCACGGTGGCACAGCAGAATGCACTGTATGCCAAGGGGCGCACGAAGCCGGGAAAAGTCGTGACAAATGCAAAGGGCAGCAGCTATTCCTCCCAGCATATGTGGGGGGTGGCGTTTGATATTGCTATCAATGACAGCAAGAGGCTTTACGATGCTGGACTGATTAAGAAGGTGGCGGAGATTGCAAAGTCTGATAAGGTGGGTCTGGGCTGGGGAGGCGACTGGAAGTCCTTCCCGGACACGCCCCATTTCTATCTGAAGAAGTGGGGGAGCGGCACAGGGGAACTGAAAGCGACCTATGGCACTCCGGCTAAGTTCAAGAAGACTTGGAGGAAGAAGGTCAAGAGGAAGAAGGGTTTGCTGATCTGGAAGGATGCAGATAAGAAGGCATCCCTAAAGCGGGTGAAGAATGGAACGAAGGTGCGGGTGATGTATGTCAAGGGCTGGTATGCCAGGGTTCTGTTGGCTGATGGAACGACCGGGTACATGAATAAAAAGTATTTGAAGTAGTGGCATGATAAAGCAATGATGTTTTGAAAAAAGGGGGTTAAAAATGGCAGAATCAAAAAATAAAAGGACAAAGGAAGTTGGAGGAGCGAAAGAGTACAAGGTCATTGGAGAAAAATTTAGCAACAAAGTAGAAGCAATTACCTATCTTGAAAAGGTGTTTGAGAAGTGGCGTATGGGGGCGAGACTTCTGGTGCAAGATAATGAGTTTGTAGTGTTATATGGTACATATGAAACCAAGTTGTTTGCAGAAGCGAGCGTAGAGGTGCTAAAAAAACAGGGATTTGTTGCTACTATTATGGAGCAGTAGTACGGTTGTAAAAAACATGGATGACTGCTGATAGGTAATAGTAGGAAACTAGTAGGTAACATTAATGCCAGAAATGCCTATTATATAGGAAGAAAAAATTCTCCAAGAGATAATTCGCTTGGATATTGCGAGAGAGGGATATCCCCCGGAAATGAAGAGTTTCCGGGGGTTTTTCAGTGCAATTATTTCAGTATATTCTGGGAAACCAGTCGGAAATATAGATATTTATTCATGATTCTATCAGGCAAAAAAGGGGCACCGTGAACGGTGCCCTGGCAATCACCTTCTGATTCAAGATTCTTTCTTGCGATTGACCATAAATTGATACAAATAGTTTAATAGCATCCTGTCTTCGGGATTTACATCATCAAATGAAATTCCCTTTGCGTATGCACTGTTTTCTGCCAAGCAAATATCGTCCTCCATGGAGTCCGATGTATACTCTCCGGCGAGGATGTCATTAGGAGTGGCCTCTAGCAATTTGCATATTTCTATCAGGAGAGGGAGGGATATGGTGCCAGAACCAATTTCCACATGGGAAATATGGTCGGTGGAGACACCGGTTCTTTCTGCGATCTGTGCCTGGGTCATGCCGCACTGGCGGCGTAGCGTGCTAAGGTTTTGTCCAATGTTTTTTCGATTCATAGTAACACCATCTTTCTGTAATTCAATATTTCGTTCGTAATAGTTGTTCATTTTCTTGTCTAGGTAGGAAGAAAACATAGATAATCCGCTGAAATCCGTTATGAAATGTATACTGACGCATGATAGAGTAGAAGTTGACCAGAGAAAAGAAATACTTTTTTAGAGAGCAGGATTTCTGTCATAAATATTAGAATATCATTTGTTTTTCTTTTCATAATGTTATTTACATGTAACGGAATACCAAACATAGCATACCAATCCTTCGGTTTAGATGGAATGCTTTTAGGATGCATGTGTTGTTTTGCATGATATGATTCAAGGGATTTGATGGCCATTTTTGGAAATCGCCGGGATTAGCAGCGTCTGACATGAATTATTTTAGGGGGTTCTTCCTTCTTGTGACTGAAAAAAAACTGTGTTATAATGTTTAGCGACATGATGGAATTTGGAAAGGAGACAAATATGGAAAACAATCAGGAAATACCCTATAAAATCTATCTGGAAGAGCAGGAGATGCCAAAGCAGTGGTATAATGTGCGGGCGGATATGAAGAATAAGCCAGCACCGCTGCTCAATCCGGGTACGGGAAAGCCGATTACTGTGGAGGAACTTAGCGGGGTATTCTGCACGGAACTGGCAAAGCAGGAATTGGATGATTCAACGGCTTACTTTGACATTCCGGATGATATTTTGCAGTTTTACAAAATGTACCGTCCGGCGCCGCTGGTGCGGGCATATCATCTGGAGCGGGCATTGGAGACGCCAGCGAAGATTTATTATAAGTTTGAGGGGAATAATACCTCCGGCAGCCACAAATTAAATTCAGCCATCGCCCAGGCATTCTATGCGAAGCATCAGGGTCTGAAGGGCGTGACTACGGAAACTGGTGCGGGACAGTGGGGCACGGCGCTTTCCATGGCCTGTGCGTTTCTTGATTTGGATTGCCAGGTATATATGGTGAAGGTTTCCTATGAGCAGAAGCCATTCCGGCGGGAAGTGATGCGCACTTACGGAGCCAAGGTGACGCCGTCTCCTTCCAATACTACGGAAGTGGGGAAAAAGATTCTCTCTGAATTTCCGGATACCAATGGCAGTCTGGGGTGTGCGATCTCCGAGGCGGTAGAGGCTGCCACCAGCCAGGAAGGATACCGCTATGTATTGGGCTCTGTGCTGTCTCAGGTATTGCTTCACCAGTCTATTATCGGTCTGGAGGCGAAGGCGGCACTGGACAAGTATGATGTGAAGCCGGATATCATTATCGGCTGCGCCGGGGGCGGCTCCAATCTGGGCGGTCTGATTTCTCCGTTCATGGGCGAGAAGCTCAGGGGGGAGGCGGATTACCGTTTTATTGCGGTGGAGCCAGCTTCTTGCCCCAGTCTTACTCGTGGAAAGTATGTCTATGATTTCTGTGACACGGGAGCGATTTGCCCATTGGCGAAGATGTATACTTTGGGCAGCAGTTTCATGCCTTCGGCAAATCATGCAGGAGGTCTTCGCTACCATGGCATGAGTTCCGTGCTGTCCCAGTTGTATGATGATGGACTGATGGAGGCTGTCAGCGTGGAGCAGACAGCGGTGTTTGATGCTGCTTAATCATTTCCAAAGCAAGGTCGCCCGTAAGCGCCGTGGCGCAC
>CASGVX010000226.1 GCA_949346185.1 uncultured Lachnospiraceae bacterium | reverse complement strand
ATAAGTGCCGGAATTATATGGGGTTACAGAAAATAATTTGTGGCAGGGTTCACGGATTCAGGATAGAGTAAAACAGGAACTTTTTTGAAAGGAGATATCTGGTGAAAAAATCAAATTGCTTTTTGGGGGGGATTTTTGTTGCGATAGTATTATTTTTGGCAGGTTCGTTTCTGCTGGAAAAGGTAAATGCCTCTGAGGAAAAGATAGAAGACTTTGCCCATGGTAAAATCTTTGCACAGATGAATCGATTGGTGGACAAGGAAAATAAGCCTGTCTATGAACGCTATGGAATACAGATGCAGATGACGGACTATATTGCAGGGGAGGGGAATTTTTATTGTATCCTTGCAGCCTGGTGCAAGGATGGAGAAAAGAAACGGCTCTGCCAGAATGGCCGGAACGAGATTCGGAAATCAGAAGAAGGTGATGCAATTACTTTTGGAGATAACGTGGGTACTGGGAGGCATTCTGTCCATTATGAAGATGGAATCACCTATATTCTGTATTATCTGAATGACCAGAACGAGCCGAAAAATAGGGAGGAATTCCTTAACTTTTCGATTACTTATTCTAAAAATGGTGGAACCGCTCAAAATATTTTGATGGCAGAAATTCCCATTATTGCATGGAAAGGTTCAAAGGAGAAGGGAAGTCTTTTGCGGAAGGAGAAAGAATATGCCGCATATCGCCAACAGGATGGGAGTTATCTGGTGTTGCGGGGGATGATGAGCATGCACTTGACACAGACGGGAATACTAATCAGATTTCCGGATGAGAGATGTGGGGAGATAGGGAATGAATTTTTCTGGAAGAAAAAAATAGAAGAAAGGGAAATGGAAATATCCCTGAAGGGTTGCAAAAATAAGTTAAAGGGAGAATGGGGGTCTTTGTATGAAAGCGATGCGTTGAAAAGATACGTATGGACATCGGATACCTTGATTCCTTTGGGGGAGGTGGAGAGTCTATTTGTTGACGGGGAGGAAATGAGAATACAAGACCCCGTAAAAGATGGGGTCGAATAGAATTATTGAGTTGAAAAGTGAAACGGATGAATCATTTAGGATGGGACACTATGAGGATAAGTGATGAAGGAATGGGACTACGAATTTTTTGTATTTTCTGTCGTAGATGCATAGGAAGAGTATTATGACCTTCCGCATATAAAGAGCGAATTGCAGATGTTTTTACAGGGGAAGAATCCTGTTCCGGCACAATTGGAAAGATTCTTGGAGGGCGAGGGTGATAGTTCTTTCCTGAATGAGAGTTATAAAAATTATTACGGTATTCAAGTATATGATTATTTGATTGATAGAGTTAGGGGGACGCATAGACATTTTTTAAAAGTTCCTTGTACTGAAGAATTGGGTGTCAACGATATACGTTCGATTCATGCGATTTGCGGACATATGAAGATTCTTGAACATATGGTAAGAGATATATGCGGAGAATTGAAATTGGTACAAAAGATAAAGGATCATGAAAAGTTTGCCTATGCAGGGAAATTGCTGTTTATGAATTATTTGCGATATCCAGATAGAAGAAATGGGAAAAAGATTATGAATCATTTGCGGAAGCAAAAGGAAATGGAAAAAGATGTTATTGGTGACGTATTAGATGCGATGTCATGTTTATAGTACAATTTATGGTTACGATTTATGAGCATAAATGCAAGAATTAGTATAAATGATATCATTTTGTCGAAATAACAACTTTTACTGGATGTAAGCACTTCTTTATGTTAATATATAGAGGAATAACGATTAACATGAAAGAGGTGTTTTTTTCGTGGGAAAATGTATGACCGAGCTGGTGGATCAGTTGGCAGTCTCAGGGAACCTTGCCGGGGAAGCCTTCGGAGAATTGCTGCGGTACCGGAATGTGGAGACGACGGAATATTTGTTTGAGCAGGCCAGGGCCACAAGGCGGCAGGTAAAGAAGGACGTGCTTCAGATTTGGGGAAGGGTTCCCGTCAGCAATTACTGTAAAAATAATTGCAAGATGTGCGGCATGCGGCGGGAAAACCAG
The DNA here is from genome assembly GCA_949346185.1 of uncultured Lachnospiraceae bacterium. GTDB lineage: Bacteria > Bacillota > Clostridia > Lachnospirales > Lachnospiraceae > Butyribacter. The sequence goes on along the minus strand of CASGVX010000226.1, from coordinate 2,031 downwards.
TTTGTGAAGAGATACCGGATGGACATTCAGGGAATCATAGAGTACTGTCAGTATTTTGCCGGTAACGGCGTGCAGACCTTCCTGCTAGAGAGCGGGGATGATGTGTTTTTCACAGAGGCTTACATGTCGGAGGTTTTGACGGAACTCAAGAGACATTTTCCCAAGGGGAAGGTCATTCTCTCCCTAGGAGAGAAGAATCGGGATTTCTATCAGAAAATGAAGAAGATTGGGGCATATGGGGCATTGCTTCATCACGGCACTGCCAATTCCATGCATTTTAAGAAGATATTTCCTGCAAATATGTCTCCCCTTTTAAAGAAGCAGGGGCTTTGGCAATTGAAAGAATTGGGCTATCATGCAGGGAGCGGATTCTTAGTGGGAATGCCCTATCAGACGATAGAGCACGTGCTGGAGGATATGTGGCTCTTGAAGGAATTTGAGGCATCCATTGTGGAGGTAGGAGCCTATATCCCTACGCCCAGGACGCCTCTGGAGAATCAGCGCAGTGGCAATGGGGAGATGACGCTGTATATTCTGGCGGTACTGCGCCTCATGCTGCCTGATGCCATGATTGTGGCCAGCCCCACGCTGGACTGCGTACTGAAAGATGGCAGGATGCGTTGCTTTGATGCTGGAGCGGATGTTCTTCTCATGGATTTGCCAGACGAGGAACTACTCAACCGATACGGTGCATATCAGAGAAAGAGCGGAAGGTTATTTCTGCCGGGAGATAATATGGAAAAACTAATGGGACAACTAAAAGAGAGGGGGTTATTTCAGTAAGGAACATAAAGTTCCTAGGGGGCGCATGATATCATTAAAATGAAAAGGAGAAAACCGTGGATATTAGAATACTTATCTGGGATACCGATGTAGTGTGGACGGAGGCATTTAAGAAAGTATTAGGGTCGGGTAATATGAATTGTCATGAAGTAGATACGCTGGAAGAGTATAAAACATTGGCGTATACCAGCAGATATTCAGCATGCGTTCTAGGGATGGGAACGTTAAAGGAGCGGGTGGCAGAGTCTGTGAGCGAGGAAAATCCCCAGGAGTTTTGGGAGAATGTTTGGATGAGGCTCAATAATTTTTGCTGGCTGAGCCCTGTGCCAGTAATATTGATGGCGGAAAAGCAGGATGATGAGGAGGAAATCAAGGCCCTGCGCAATGGGGTATCAGATTACATTGCAAAAGAGAGGCATTCCGGAGTCTGCCTAGCCAGAATTCAGACGCTGATTAAAATCTGGGACTCCCCTGCCAGCAGGAACGAGCCCTTTACCTTGGACAAGACGGGTCACCAGTTGATCGTGGGTGACCGCAGGATTTCGCTGACCAGCCGAGAGTACGGCGTGCTCTCTTATCTCTATGCGAATTTTAACCGAGCCGTGAATCGGGAAACCCTTCTGGAACAGGTGTGGAATATTAGCGGAGGGCAAAATAAGAGAGTGGTGGATACCGTTGTCAAGCAGTTGCGAGGCAAACTGACCACCACTCCCTATGAAATTCGTTCTGTGTACAAGCTGGGATACCAGCTGCAGAAGAAGGAAATTATAAATTACAATTCCCCACCGTCCGAGGAAATGGAAGAACATCCCTGATGTTTTCCATACCGGTGAGGTACATGACGCAGCGCTCGAAGCCCAAGCCGAATCCGGCATGGGCGGCGCTGCCATATTTTCTCAAATCTAGATAAAATCCATAGTCATCCGGGTTCAGCCCGGATTCTTTCATGCGATGCAGCAGCGTGTCGTAATCATCTTCCCGCTGGCTGCCGCCAATAATCTCGCCGATGCCAGGCACTAGGCAGTCCATAGCAGCCACGGTCTTTCCATCAGGATTTAGCTTCATGTAAAATGCCTTGATTTCTTTTGGATAGTCCGTGACGAAAACCGGACGCTGAAAGAGTTCCTCTGTCAGGTATCTCTCATGCTCAGTCTGCAAATCCGCTCCCCAGGAAACCTTATAATCAAATCTGTCGTTGTTCTTCTCTAAAATCTCCACAGCTTCCGTATAAGTAACACGGGCAAATTC
>CASGVX010000225.1 GCA_949346185.1 uncultured Lachnospiraceae bacterium | reverse complement strand
GGTCCCAGAACAGGAAGGGAATCCCCCGGCTGCATCTTAGAAAACTCTTCCGTTCCCTTTCCCGCCACTCGGTAAACCACCCGCAGACAGCCATGCTCCCCATCAATCTCGCAGATGCTGATGGGTCTGGGAAGGAGTCTGCTCCCCTCATTGCAGTACATGGAAATAAATTGCCCCGGCACCGCCCGGGCCGCCACATTCTCCTCTCTGCCAAACCGAATCCACATGCTATAAATTCCCGGAGAAAGCATTTCCTGGCTCTTCACCGTTCCCATTGTCTTAATCTTTCCCATATCAATCTCCCATTCTTGCTCAGCACTTTACCTGTCCAATCCATCACATCACGCTGTTGATATCTGCTATCATATCCTCCACCGCCTGGCGGGACGCCTCGGCATAATGCTCAGCGCCGAACCTGACGTACTCTTCCTTCTTATATGCCGCAATAATTCCCCGGGAGGAACTTACAATGGCTCCCAACCCATCCTCATTAAAATAATCAACCAAATCCTTTGCCGTTCCCCCCTGAGCGCCATAACCCGGCACCAGAATATACGTCTTCGGCATCAGTTTCCGCAGAATCTTCCCCTGTTCAGGATAAGTCGCGCCCACAACGCAACCCACGTTGCTATAGGCATCCCCCATGCACTCCTCGCCCCAGGCAACCACCTTTTCCGCCACCAATTCATAGAGCGGTCTGCCGTCAATCTTCTGATCCTGAAATTCCCCACTGGAGGGATTGGATGTCTTCACTAAGACAAAGATTCCTTTCCCATGCTCTTTGCACACATCCACGAAAGGCTTTACCCCATCTGTTCCCAGATAAGGATTCACCGTGATAAAATCTTCATCAAAGGACGCATAGGACTTGCTGCCCACAGAAACCTTTCCCAGATGCCCCACCGCATATGCGGCAGAAGTAGACCCGATATCCCCTCGCTTCACATCACCAATGACCACCAGCCCCTTTTCCTTGCAGTAATCCACCGTCTTCTGGAAGGCAATCATCCCCGGAATGCCAAACTGCTCATACATGGCAATCTGGGGCTTCACCGCCGGAATCAAATCATAAACCCCATCCACAATCCCCCGGTTAAACTGCCAGATGGCCTCCGCTGCCCCCTCCAAGGTCTCCCCATATTCCTCAAATGCCGCCTTCTGAATCTGGGCTGGCACATAATTTAGCATGGGATCTAATCCTACCACGATAGGCGCCTTCTTCTCCTGAATTTTTTTTATCAACGTATTAATCATATGAATCCTCCTCTTATTCACGCTACAGATATAAAACTGTTCAAATAATCTTCTATCCTTTTGTCTGCTGACAAAAACAACCCTTGGCACATTTATTGCCGTCTAAGAATTTTCCTCCCCTTGATACACCACTCTCCCATCAAGGATGGTGACTAGCACCTCCCCATAGACTCGTTTTCCCTCGAAGGGCGTATTCTTTCCCTTAGAGAAAAAGGCATTCGGATCAATGGCGTATTCCCTGTCCACATCGGCAATCACCACATCCGCCACCTTGCCCGGCGCCAGATTCCCCCTGTCGATGCCAAGCACCTTTGCCGGATTGACGCTCATCTTCTCCACCAGCTGGGACAGCGTCAAATACCCTGTCTTGACCAATTCCGTATACCCTAGGGCAAAAGAATTTTCTATGCCCACAATGCCAAAAGGAGCATGGAGCATAGACCGATCCTTCTCCTCCGCTCCGTGGGGCGCATGGTCTGTGGAAATCACATCTGCCACATTGTCCCGCAGCGCCTCTCTCAAAGCCTTCACATCCTCCCTGCTGCGAAGGGGCGGGTTCATCTTGAATCTGCCATGATCCTCCGCAATATCCTCGTCGCACAAGGTAAAATGATGGGGGCACACCTCTCCCGTCACTGGCAAATCCTGACCTTTTGCCATATCCAGAAGAGCCATGCTGTCCGCCGTAGAGCAATGGCACAGATGCAGCTGGCAGCCTGTCTCCTTGGCGAGCAGGATATCTCTGGCCACAATCACGTCCTCCACCGAATTGGCAATTCCCGGAAGATTCAATTCCTCTGCCCTAGTTCCGGCATTCATCACGCCCCCCCCCACCAAAGCCTTGTCCTCGCAGTGGGAAAACATAGGGATTCCGCATGCCGCCGCCTCTTTCAGGCTTTCCCGAAACAGCCGGATATCCATCACAGACTTGCCATCCTCGCTGAGGGCAACGGCTCCCGCCTCCTTCATGCCCCGAATATCTGCCAGTTCCTTTCCCTCCTGCCCCAGGGTGACCGCCCCCACCGGGAGAATGCGCACCGGCATTCCCTCCCCCCGGCGCAGCAAATCCTTCACCCTCTCCGGACTATCTATCACAGGGTTTGTATTTGGCATGGGGCAGATGGTGGTAACACCGCCATGAGCCGCCGCCTTCGCCCCCGTCTCAATAGTCTCCTTGTATTCATATCCCGGTTCCCGCAAATGTACATGGAGGTCTATAAACCCAGGCATCACCACCTTGCCTGACGCATCAATCACCCGGGCATCCTCTTCCCGCAAATTATCCCCAATCTTCTGAATCCGTCCATTTGCAATCAAAATATCGTATACCTCATCCGTGGCAGTAGCGGGATTGACCAAACGCCCTCCCTTAATCAAAATACTCTCCATCATTTTATCTTATCCTCCATTTGCTCATGCGCAAACTGCAAAACCGTAAAATATTCACTACAGCTTCCCAGTGCGCTGCGCTGTGAATAGTAACATAAAATTTCATGTCAAATATGCAGAGAGCACCTATCATCAATGATAGATGCACTCTGATTTAATATATTTCTGCCCGCTCCAAATCTTCCAGCATTCGCTTGTTATAAATGTACTGGTCAAATTCCTCTCCGCCAATCCATTTCGCATCATGCAAATCCTCTGAGAGAACCACGCCATCCTCATCCATATCCGTGATGCACAGATACGAGATGCCCAAACTGCACTCATTGCCTATCATAAATGTCCATGTATATAGGATTCGGTCTACCACTGCGGTCAGTCCCGTCTGCTCCTGAATGATGCGAATCACCGCCGCATCCGGAGATTCTCCAAACTCTGCCTCCCCATCCACGAACTCCCATTGATAAGGATCTGCAATATTGTCATCATACCATTTCTGCACTGTCAGAAATTCATTCCCCTTCTGCACAATTCCCTTTACTAAGATTCGATATTTATTTCCTGTCATCTCTTACCTCCTTCTGCCATTCCGAAAAAGCCTGCTGTTATCTCCAGCCATTCATCTCTTCCTGCTATCATCCCTCTCTGCCCACGGCACGTCGCCACATTGCCCATTACTTGGCGGTGATATACTTCTGCGCCGTCAGCAGTTCTGCAGTGAGCAAGCCACCCCCTGCCGCACCCCTCACCGTATTGTGAGACAGTCCAATGAATTTCCAATCGAAAACTGCGTCCTCTCTCAAGCGGCCCATAGATACCCCGAAGCCGCCTTCATAATCCACATCCAGTGAAACCTGGGGGCGGTTATCCTGCTCCAGATACTGGATAAACTGCTTGGGAGCGCTGGGGAGGCCAAGTTCCTGAGGAAGACCGGAAAATTCCTTCCATGCCTTCAAAATATCCTCCTTGGCAGGCTTTTTGCCCTCCTCAAAGGTAACGAACACCGCCGCCGTATGTCCATCCAGCACAGGCACGCGAAGGCACTGCGTGGTAATAACCGGACCCTCTGCCTTCACAATCTGCCCATCTTCCACCCTTCCCCAGATGCGGAGAGGCTCCTGCTCGCTTTTTTCCTCCTCGCCGCCAATAAAGGGAATAATATTATGCTCCATTTCCGGCCAATCCTGAAAGGTCTTGCCTGCGCCGGATATCGCCTGATAGGTAGTTGCTACCACCGTCTTAGGCTCGAACCCTGCCTTTTTCAACGCAGTGAGAGCCGGCGTATAACTCTGGATAGAGCAGTTAGGCTTTACGGCGATAAATCCTCTGGAAGTGCCCAAGCGCTTCTTCTGCGCCTCAATCACTTCAAAATGCTCCGGATTCAATTCCGGAACCACCATGGGAACATCCGGGGTCC
>CASGVX010000224.1 GCA_949346185.1 uncultured Lachnospiraceae bacterium | reverse complement strand
GGTTATTTTACAGGGAAAAGGAAATGCCGGTGGAGCAGCATTCTGAAGGCTTTTATCTCATGACAAGGATTCAGGATGAAGTGCACAGATTCGCCATAGAGTATCATCGCTCCCTGCGGAGCAAGGAGCAGGTGAAGTCTATTCTGGATGATATTCCGGGAATTGGAGAGAAGCGCAGGAAGGCTTTGATGCGGCGTTTTAAAACGATAGAGAAGGTTCGTGAGGCAACAGTGGAGGAACTGGCGCAGGTGGACACTATGAATGAAAAGGCGGCCCAGAGTGTCTATGATTTTTTTCGCCAATAAAGGGCGGCCGGGAAAGGAAGGCGTAGATGCAAAGCGGAGTTTACAAGGTAGCATTGAAGGAGTTGATTGACAGCCTGAAATTGGAAAACTGCACGCCGGAGGTGTCGGTGGATCAGATTAATATCACCCAGACGGAGGTGAACCGTCCGGCATTGCAGCTTGCTGGATATTTCGATTATTTTGATTCCAGCCGGATTCAGCTGATCGGCCATGTGGAGAATACTTACCTTCAGCAGAAGGGGCTGGATTATACCGTGGAGGTGATGGAGAAAATCATGACGGGAAGCGAGGAATCTCCCAAGCCTCCCTGCATCATCTATTGCAGAGAGATTGAGATTGAGGATCAGATTATCCAGATTGCCAATAAACATCAGGTGCCATTGCTACGTACCACGAAGGCTACATCGCCTTTCATGGTGGAGTTGATCCAGTGGCTGACGGTGAAACTGGCTCCCCGGTGTTCCGTCCATGGAGTTCTGGTGGATATCTATGGCGAGGGCGTGCTTATCATGGGAGAGAGCGGCATCGGCAAATCCGAGGTGGCGCTGGAACTGATTCACAGGGGTCATCGACTGGTATCAGATGACGTGGTGGAGATTCGGCGAATTAGCGATACCTCCCTAGTGGGGTCGGCGCCGGAAGTGACCAGGCACTTCATCGAACTGCGGGGCATTGGAATTATTGATGCCAAGTCTCTCTTCGGCGTGGAGGGCGTGAAATCACAGCAGGAGATCAGCCTGGTGATTAAGCTGGAGGAGTACAATAAGGAGCAGGAATATGATAGGCTGGGCCTGGAGGAGCAGTTTATTGAATTTTTAGGCAATCAGGTGGTGTGCCATTCCATCCCGATCAGGCCGGGAAGGAATGTGGCAATTATCTGTGAGTCCGCAGCGGTAAACCACAGGCAGAAGAGCATGGGGTACAATGCGGCACTGGAACTGTATAACAGGGTTACTAACAATCTGGCTGAGAAGCGAGTAGAACTGTAAGAAAAGGGGAAATAGGCATGATATTTGTTAAGGCAGATGATTTAAAAACGGGTATGCGGCTGGCAAAGCCCATTTACAACAAAAACGGAGTAATGCTCTATGAGAGAAATTCCAAACTGACCAGCCAAGGCATTGTGAGCATTCAGAATTTTGGGCTGATCGGGGTCTATATCTTGGAGCCGGCTGAGCCGGTGCCGCCTATGACGGAGGATGACGTGGAATTTGAGAGATTCCAGTCCATGTCCATCTTTTCCATCAAGGAAGTGCTGGACATGGTGGCGGCGCAGAAGGAGCCTGAGGGCTTGTATCCTTTTGCCAACAAGGTAATCAAGAGTTATGGCAATCTTCATCACAAAATTAATTTCGTGCAGAATTTGAGGAGTGCGGAGGATTATGCCTATAAGCATGCGCTGAATGTTGCCATTCTGTGTGCGCTGATGAGCAAGAAGATGAATTTGGAGTTCAAGGCGCAGTTGGATGTGGTAGTTGCGGGCATCCTTCATGATATCGGCAGCCTCTTGGTACCATCTGCCCTCAGGAAGAAGGCCAAGGAGGAACTCACGGAGGAGGAGTCCACCCAGATTAATACATATCGGTATGCGGGCTATCAGATTTTGAATAAGGACTATGATTTGGATCCCAGCGTGAAGAGGATTGCTACCATCGTGTGCAAGAATCTGTATCGCATTGACGATGAGGAAGCAGTGAATATTAAGATTGATGAAGTGGAAATCTTAAAGGTAGCGGCGGTGTATGATGATATGACCGCCATGAAGTATGGGGAGGAGCCTTTGTCGGAGATTACTGCCCTGCGCTATCTGCTGGATACGGAGAATGGCTTTGACCAGAAGGTGGTTCAGGGGCTGGTTGACAGCATTAATATTCTCCAGCCCGGCGTGTGCGTAGAACTGACCAACGGAGATCGGGGGCTGGTGATCGCAGAGGGACCTGTGAATGTGCTGGAGCCATTCGTGCTTTCCTTCCGGGATAATCAGGTGCTGAATCTGGCGGATCAGTATTCGGATGTTCAGATAAAAGATATTCAGAAGACCATGGATAACCGCCATGTAGTGGATACGGATCTCCTTGCCAGCTATAAGGGAGAGACTGTTCACATCGGACAAAGGAAAGAGAAGAAGAACTTTTAAGGGGTTTTTAGGATGATAGAAATGTATTGTGTCTGTGCTGGCACGCAGGACAACAAACCTAAGATTTGTCTGCGGTCGCATAAGAATGGGGGATTATTATGTATATCATCGTAGGATTGGGCAATCCGGAAAATAAATATGCGGGCACTAGGCACAATATCGGCTTTTCTGCCATCACTGCCTTGGCAGATGCCAATGGCATTTCTGTGGATGCCAGGAAGCATAAGGCGCTGATTGGGAAGGGTGTCATCGGGGGACAGAAGGTAATCCTTGCTATGCCTCAGACGTATATGAACCTCAGTGGGGAGAGCGTGAGGGAATTGGTGGATTACTATAAGATTGATCCTGCAGAACAGTTAATTATTATATACGATGATATTGCGCTGCCGCCGGGAAGGCTCCGCATCCGTCCCAAGGGAAGTGCGGGCGGGCACAATGGAATTAAGAATATAATTTCTCACCTAGGGGGGCAGGAGTTTCCACGAATCCGCATTGGCGTAGGGGAGAAGCCCAAAGGATGGGATTTGGTGGATTATGTGCTGGGGCGCTTTCCAAGGGAGGAGGAGCCTCGGATTAGGGAGGCGCTGGAGCAGGCATGCAAGGCTTGCGAGGTGATTATGGACGAGGGCATCGAATCTGCCATGAATCGCTTTAACTAATAGAAGGAAAAGAGGAAAAATGGAAACATTGTTGGCGCCCTTGCGGGAAATCAATGCCTATCGCAGCGCTAGGGAGTGCATAGACAGAAAGCGTCTGCCTATGCACATTTCCGGTTGCATGGATTCCCAGAAGCTGCATTTTATATATGGGCTTTCGGAAAATATTTCCTGGAAGGTAATAGTAACACAAAACGAAATAAAGGCAAGGGAATTAGTGGAAGATTATCGCATATTTGATCGGGAGGTTTTATACTTTCCGGCAAAGGATGTGATTTTTTATAGTGCAGATGTTCATGGAAATGCACTGACGGCAGAGCGGTTGAAGGTGATTGAGGCACTGCTGCGGCGAGAGTCGGGAACCATCGTCACCACCATGGACGCGGGGATGGAGTTTCTGCCGGAGTTGTCTGTCTATGAGCGGGCTGTCATCGGCGTGGGCGAGGGAGATGTGGTGGATTTGGAGAAACTGAGCCGCCAGCTTACGGATATGGGATATTGCCGACAGGGACAGGTGGAAGTGCCGGGGGATTACTCTATTAGGGGAGGCATATTGGATGTATTCCCCATTACGGAGGAATGCCCCTTCCGCATAGAGCTGTGGGGGGATGAGGTTGACACGATTCGTTCCTTTGATGTGGAGAGCCAGCGTTCTATTGAACGGATGGAGTCTTTTCAGATTTTCCCTGCCTCAGAGTTCATCGTGACGGAGGGAGAGATTCGGGAAGCCTTTCAGAATATGAAGAGGGATCAGGATAAACTGCGGAAGAGATTCCAGAGAGAGAAGAACCATGAGGCGGCTAATCGCCTGACGGATTTGCTGAACACGGTGAAGGCGGATTACGAGGATTATGGCAATCGTATGGGTCTGGAGAGCTATATCTCTTATTTCCCTTTGGCCACCGGGTCGTTTTTTGACTATTTTGACAGTGAGAATACATTGTTTTTCGTAGATGAGCC
>CASGVX010000223.1 GCA_949346185.1 uncultured Lachnospiraceae bacterium | reverse complement strand
TCGCCGTAGCCCGCTACGACTTCCTCCTCCGCCTTGCAGATGAAAATTCCAGCTTGCGCAAAATGCAAAGTTATTTTTTAACAGTCCCTAAGTCAGCCACATTGTAACAACCATCGTTTCCATTTCCCCATGATTTGCTTTTTGCAATTCCATACATCAAACTTCTTTTTTCAATGCATCGTCTGCCATGCCGTTCGTGCGAAGCCGTCTCCGAACCCCAAATACGATAAGCCCCATTATCAGAAAGCACACTGCAATTCCTATGGGAATGACCGCCAGCCATATCATAGAATCCGGCACCGCCATACGTCTTCCAATATCGTCCCTGCTTATCGTGATAGATGTCGGATAAATAGATAGTGCGCATGTCTGGATATTCATCTTTGGAACACGTTCCTACGATTTTTCCTGAGCAGGGATAGGGCCATTTAACGATGTCTTTTTCGATCGGAGCAACTTCCTTGTCAGATTCAGGATTCTTATAGCAAGCCATCTATTACAATTCCGACAGCAACTTTCTGATGGTAATAACGTAATCACTCCCCAAACATTCCGTGCAGCCTCCTCACCAGCATCCCTCCCGCCAAGCCGATGGCCGCTCCTGCCACGCAGCCCGCCGCCAGCAGAAAGGGAAGGTAATAGGCCAAAAGCCCCGTCTGCAGAACGGTCATGGCCACCAAAATCTGCCCTATATTATGAGAGACGCCCCCGGCGATGCTCACCCCGTACACAGAAAACTTTCCTATCTTTTTCAAGAGCAGCATCACCGCCAGGCTCAGCGCTCCCCCTGCCAAGCCGTACAGCATCATGGACAGATTGCCGAAAGTCAGTCCCGTCAGAACCACTCGTGCCAAGCTGATCCCCATGGTCTGGGAGGGGCTGCACTCATAGAGGCACACCACCACCACCAGATTGGGCAGCCCCAGTTTCACCCCCGGCACTCCCAGCGATATGGGCATGAGAGCCTCCACATAGCCCAGCACGAAGGCAACTGCTACCAGCATGCCAATCTGTACTAATTTCTTCGTCGTCATATCTTACAGTTCATCCTCTTTCTCTTCCTCAAAGATATAATTGGAACACATATAATCGGAGATATAAAACAACAGGCATTTATCTTCCTCGGTACGGTAAAACACAATCCGCATCTTCTGAGCCGGATAGAGAATCATCTGGTCATTCAGCACTTGGGGTTCCCCATACGCTTCCTCCAATTTCGCCAGCACATCCTTTACCTTGTAAGAGGCGAGCAGATATACCCCCATATTTACAAAGCCCTTGAAGAAATAGTAATAGATGCCCTGCACCCGCTCATCCTTGCTGCCCTGGCCGAAGATTAAGCTCTTCGTATCCTTCTCATAAGCCAAAATCATGGGCTTTTCTTCTAGGAACTGGGCATTGTTAAAAGTCTCCCCCCAATCATATCCCATAAAGCCATTCCGAAATCCAAAATCCACACTTTTTGCCCGCTTGCTGGGAATGGGATACTCCACAGAAATATAATTGTTATATCTCCCATAAAAATCCTTGACAATCTCTCCAGTCTTCTTGGCAAAGGGATCTCTCTTCTTGCCATTTCTGCCTTCCTCCACCGGGGGAATCCATCCCGGCGGGCTCATATGCTGGATAAATACATCTGCAATCTCCGCATCGAACTCCGTGCCCCTTCCCCGGCAAATGATATTCAGCGCCTTTTCAATTCCCCAAGCATCCTTATACTGCCGCTTGCTAGTCAGAGCATCAAATACATCCGCAATCTTGATGATTTTTGCAAAGAGATTCAGTTCGTCCCCCTTGAGGCCATCTGGATAGCCCTTCCCATCCATGCGCTCGTGGTGGTGGCGTACGCCATCTATAATCTCCTCGCTGATTCCCACCTCCGCCAGCATCTCCGCCCCTCGGATAGTGTGATACTTCATCTGCTCGAAATCCTCTTGCGTGTACACGCTCTGCTTATTCAGCACATAATCAGACACGCCAATCTTGCCGATATCGTGGAGCAATGCAGTAAATTCCAAATCAAACTGCTGGCTCTTGCTCAGCTTCATCCAGATGCCGATATCCTTGGAAATGCTGGCCACCCTCTGGGAATGGCCGGCAGTGATGGGATCCTTGGCATCAATCACGGAAATCATCAGGGACAGCATGGCAAAATACATGCGCTGATGCTCTCCCCTCTCATGCTGGGCCTTAAAATAAATATACATGGAAAACAGCATCATGGAAATATAGGATGCATTCTGGGGCTTCAGTTTCTTTCTCAAGCCTATCACCGTATAGGTCACTACCTCTGACTCCACATCAAAGACAGGCAGCGGTACAAAAGCGATAAACTTCACCCCTTGGAACAACCCGGATTTCGTCTGGGTTACAGAGGTGGAATCCGCTTCCGGATTCCAGAATTCCTGCTCCACGAAATTCTTATTCCTGTGATTCTCCTCCGCCAGCTGCTTTAGCAGAAAGGAATCCTTATCCATCACAGGAAGCAGCAGAACGGCTGAAATATCATCCTCAATCTCACTCCTATTCTTTGTCAGATATTCCGCATAGGAAACAGATTGCTCAATATTCACAATATTATTGGTAAAGCGTATGACTGCGTCAATGGGCAGATTCTTCACATTGATATGCTTCATCACCTTCTTTAAGCCCAGCATCATCACGCAGGTAAGGGTAATCATGCATAGAAAGGTAGTAATAGGCACATAGCACACATTGTACTGGAACAGGAACATATTTGCCAGCACTGACAGGCCAAATTCCAGCAGGTATACGAACACTGCCAGCCAGGCAGAGCAGAACATAATTGCCAGACCCAAAATCAGAATCCCCAGACAGACAAATACCGTTTTCTCCGCGACGGAAAGATTCCTCACCGTAGCCCTATTCTCTATGGTTCCCAGCACATCAATATAGTAGTCTGCAAGGCTCTGGGAAGGAGAGCCCAGTTCATGATAGCTGGCGGCAGGCTTGTCATTCTGAATCAGAACCACCGCATCCCGAAACTTCTCTCCAGGATTCTTCTCATTCCTAGCCATCTGGTACAGAGAGTTCAGATCATAGTACCTCACATCATATTTATCCGTCTTCCTAGTCCGCACCGTGCCATCTTCCAGCGCATACAGCCGGCTCACCCTGCCAGACCGATCGCTGACATGGTAAACTTGCTTTTTCCTGTCATAGGACACCTCGCCCCCATCCATCGTCATAAAAAAATAGGGGACGAAATTCTTGTCATACTTCCCCTGCCCCATGACTTCAAAGCGGTTCTCTCCTCCGTAGGGCTGGTCCAGGAACTTTACCTGCCCGCACATGTCCTCCTCATGGTAATACCCTATATTTTTCATATTGAAATGCCAGAATATGTTTTTCTTCTCCCGAAACTGGGAAATATATGGACGCTCCTCCGATGCCTGGCTCAGCACATCCGTTCCAAGGAAAAAAATGCGCTTTGCCTGGCTCATATGATTGGCAATCAGATAATGCACCTGGGCCATCTGCTCCTCGTCTTTTTCAATCTTCTCAGAGGCAGTGAGCCCATCATCAGAGATGGCTGGAAGATTTACCACAATGACATTGCTCTTCAATGTCAGATATTCCTTCTTGTCCTGATAGCGGCTATAGATATTCTCCTCATAGCCGATGTCAGTAATTTCCTGGCTCATGCATAGATAAATGCCCGCGCACAAAAAGAGGCACAATGCCAGAATCATTCTCCAGTCAATTTTAAAACGCTTTTTCATACTCTTCCTCACACTTCCGACCATGCCGCTGCAAAGGGCATATGCAATAATCCAGACCGCCTATGCCCATGTCGCCATTCCCGGCGATTTATCCTATCATGCAAAAAGCCAGTCCATAGTAATATCATACCATGGACTGGCTTTTTTGAAAAGCATAAATTTATGATAAATACATAAATTTATAATATTTTTATCATTTTTATTATACACTTTACACAAATGCGCTGCCTGAAAGTGGATAAAACTGAATTTTTTTCGCATATTCAGAAAAAAATCCACAACGAGATTTATCTCGCATCCTTGATGCTGAAGCTAACCCGTCCCATCTTATCCTTGCCTAGGC
>CASGVX010000222.1 GCA_949346185.1 uncultured Lachnospiraceae bacterium | reverse complement strand
GCCTCCAGCTTCACCGCCTTCTGCGCCGGCTTCTTTTCCTTATTCCCCAGAATGATTTCCTCCACGTCATCCCACGAGAGATTCCTGTCAGAACCCAGTTCCTTCAGCCGCTGGCACTGGTCCGCATTCGGCAGCTTCTTCATCTCCCCATAAAATGCCATCAGCGTCCCCTGGCTGTCAGAAGTCAGGTAGGACAAAAGCACCCCGTTCCCCACGGAAATCTTCTTATGATCAACCAGGTCCAGCAGCTCCGCCGACAAATGCGTCAGGCGCACGTACCTCTGGATCGTCCTGGCACTGTCCCCGGTAGCCTCGCCAATCTCCTCTGCAGAAGTCCTGCCCCCCGCCCTCCCCTGGTGCCGGGACGCATCCATCTTCATCTTGTAGGCAAACGCCTTCTCGCTGGGCAGGATCACCTCCCGGTGGAGGTTGGCATCCACCATCTCCTGGGTGGCATCCTCCAGGGAAACCTCCTCCACGATGCAGGGCAGCTCCGAAAGCCCCGAAGCCTTCCCCGCATGCCGCCTCCTATGCCCGGAAATAATATAAAAGCCCCCGCACGGCGACGGCATCACCTTCAGCGGCTCCAGGATCCCCCGCTCCCCCACGGACTGAACCAGCATCTCCATGTCCTCATTATCTTCAATCACCTTGAAGGGATGGTTCGGGAACGCCTTTAGATCAGAAACAGGAATCATCTCCACGCCCTGCCCCACGCCATCCCCAAAAAGCGCATCCAGTCCCTTACTCATAGGCCATGACCTCCCTCACGATATCCATGTACGCATCTGCCGCCGGAGACTTTTTGTCATGGGAATAAATACTTATCCCTTTCTGGGCGCACTCTCCCAACCGCACGGTATAGGGAATGGCAGTCCCATATATGTTTAGGACACTGCTGTACTTGTCCCGGAGCATCTCCGAAATCTGCCGTGTCATGTTGGTGTGTTTCTGCGTCATGGTCAGAAGCACCCCTTCAATATCAATAGAAGGATTCAGTTTCTTGCGTACCCTACGCACAGTTTTAATTAACTCCTCAAACCCCTCCAGTGCCAAGAACTGCGCCTGAACCGGGACAATCGCCCTGTCGCTGGCACAGAAGGCATTCAATGTGAGTATCCCTAGGGACGGCTGGCAGTCAATCAGGATATAGTCATACTCCTCCAGATAAATATTCAGGATTCCTTTTAAAACATAATTCCGCACCTCCGGCTTCTCGTCCAAAAGGGTATTCTCCATCCCCGCCAAAATGCTGTTTGACGGAATGAAATCCACCCCCTCCTCCTGATGCAGCTTCACAAACTCCTCCACGTAGCATTTCAATTGTTCCGAGGAATCCCCCTCCAGAGCCTTTTCCATCACCGTACATATGGTATGCCGCAGGGCATCCGCCTTGACCCCCAGCGCCTTCGTCATGGAGCCCTGGGTATCAAAATCCACCAGCAGGACTTTCTTTCCCTCCTTTGCCAGGCCAATGCCCACATTGATGGCAGTCGTGGTCTTTCCCACGCCGCCCTTCTGGTTTGCAATCGCTATTTTCTTCGCACTCATTTAGTATTCCTCCTATCCTTCATTTGCTTAGTCCTTTCGTCATGCCGGAATCCTTGCCCGGACAAACTCCAGGTTGCCGCAATATGGCGTGCCTACCAGATACCATTCCTGCCCTGCCGTCATCTCTATGCGGGTTTCCTCCCATCTATCATTCATCTTTACTTCTAGACGGTCTCCACAGTGGAAGCCGCAATTAATCCATAGATCAGATGAAAGCAACCCATATCGGCCATTATCTGTGTTGAACCCTAATCTTCCCTGCAACTTATTCTGTTTCCTCATGGGTTCCCACCTCCTCTCTATTTCCAGTGGAGCATTTGTCCCTGCCAGAACCCTTGCCCTTGCTTGCTTTCCAAATCAAGACCACATACCTCGCCAGCCTAACCTTCCTTTCCTTCATCATGCCCTCCTCCTTTCCATTAAATAATCCGCTCGAATTTCCTTATAATTTCTTTCTTTGTGCATCCTCTGCGCAATATGGACTGCCTCCACGCTTCAATTCTTTGTAAATGGTTGCACGATGCACTCCTATTCTATCCGCTATCGACACAATTCTTGCCCCCTGCCCGATCATCTCCTCAATAATCTTCCTGTCCTCATAAGACAGCCTTTTGACTGTTCTCTTGCCTCCCGGCATCTCCTTCACCTCCCTGTCCTTCGTATAATTAAATAATGGGTTAAAAGCTCTTCGCTCTTAACCCATTCCTGATTTACCGTATTTACCATATAAAAAAAGAAATGCGATAGAGCTAAATTCTCTTGTCGCATTTAATTTTACAACTTTCCAATTTTTTTATTTTTTTCTACAAAAAATACTATTTACGACTGATGCCTCCCCAGAAGTCCCGGGAAGGCACCTTCCAATTACATCTTCATAATAATCTCCCGAGCCACTTCCTCCTCCACAGGAGTGGCAAATACGCCCTCCTCAAACTCCACCACGTTCCCAATTCCCTTCTGCACCACGAAGCGCAGTTTTCCATTCTTCACCTTTTTGTCCGTATACAGTTTCCTCACCAATTCCTCCCGGTCAATGGACGATGGAATTTCCGTGGGGAGCTTGGCCCTCTCCAGCAACCCCTTCACCGCCTCCCGATCCTCGCTGCTGGCATAGCCCAATCTCTCTGCCAAGTGCATCTGCGCTACCAAGCCGATGGCTACTGCCTCCCCGTGGAGCAATCCATAATCGCTCACCGTCTCCACGGCTCGTCCCACCGTATGCCCCAAGTTCAGAATCTCCCGGAGCCCGCTGCTCTCCTTCTCGTCCTGCTCCACCACATGATACTTAATCTGGCAGTTCTTCTCCGCAATATGCTCGCAGGCCTGCCTCTCCACCCCGAGAATCTCTTCCATATGCTCTCCCAGATAGTCAAACATCTCCCGGTCCGCCATGCAGGCATGCTTAATAGTCTCCGCCATGCCGCTGGAAATCTCCCTTGCCGGCAGCGTCTTCCAAGTTGCAATGTCCAGATACACCTTCTCCGGCTGGTTAAAAAGTCCAATGAGATTGGTGGCCAAGGGGGTATCCACCGCAGTCTTTCCCCCCACAGAGGCATCCGCTGCCGCCAGCAGGGTAGTGGCATAGTTAATGAATGGCACGCCCCGCCCATAGGTTCCCGCCAAGAAACCTGCCAAATCCGTGACCACGCCGCCGCCTACCGCAATCACGCAGCAATCCCGCCGAAATCCCGACGCCAGCATGGCATCCTCCAATTCCGCCTTCGTCTCTCTGGTCTTGCTTTTCTCCCCCGCCGGAAAAGAAAATATCTGCGCATGATAGCCAGCCTCCTCCAACATGCCACAAATCCTGTCAGCATACAGTCCCTTCACATTGCTGTCCGTAATCACTGCGAATTTTCGCAAATCCCCCACCAGTCCTCCCCTCAAATCCTTGATAAGAGATTCCTGCAAATCATATCCGATTTCAATCTCGTAACTATCGTCCACTACTTTTTTCAAACTTACGCCAAAGGTACCCATATCCATCCTCCAATTATTCCGCTATTCCAATCATACTTTATATTCTGGAAACTGGTCAATTACCTGCTTCAACTGCCCTCTATCGCTCATAACCAGTCGTTACTATTCACAGCAACAACCAATCACCATCGTCCAAAAAAAGAAATGCCTAAAAACCATGTTTTCAAGCATTTCCATCAGTGGAGCTGAGGGGAATCGAACCCCTGTCCGAACCCACATTCAATGTACTTCTACTGTCATAGTCAGTGTTTTGACATTCCCTCCGGCAAGCGCCCGCTGACAGGCTCTTGCTTTCAGTAGCTTCATAGATTTTCCATCCCCTCAAAGCTTTGGGAATGGAGTTTCCCGCAGGTATGACACCGGTGATCCTAGCGGCGGGACGCTAGGGCCGATGAGCTGCAACTAGGCAGCTAATGCTAAATTATCTTCAGCGTTTAAATTTAAAATCGAACTTTTAACGTGGTGTCCGACCACGGACAGCTTCTCCATCTTCAATGAGCCCGTCGAAACCTGTACAGCCCCCGGTCGTACAGGATCACGCCAAAGGCAGATAACACTACCGG
>CASGVX010000221.1 GCA_949346185.1 uncultured Lachnospiraceae bacterium | reverse complement strand
GGGAGAACGGATTTTTGCGACGTGAATGACCATGGGGGAGCAGTGCATCGATGCCTCCATGGAATTATGAATCTAATAGAGGATCATGCGTCCAGAGCGGGGATTCCGGTTCGATTTGCGGCCAGCAAGCTGGCAGAGGGGGATCGGCTGGTTTTGGAAAAATTGCATCTGGATGAAAACGAGAAAGAAATGCTGGAGCACATCATTTGCCAGATGGAGACAGAGCGGGGGCTGGACCGGGCAGCGGCTATGGCAGATATGCGATTCCAATTTATTAAGAGGGTTTGCCGGGAAACCGTGGTGAAGCCAAGGGAGAGCCGGGAATACATAAGAAGCCAGAAGATTGACAGTATTCTCACGGGGAAGTATACAGCGATTCCGGCCTTCATATTGATTATGGCGGCAGTGTTTTGGCTCACTTTCAATGTTGTGGGCGCATTTCTATCTTCCCTGCTGGAGATGGGAATATCCTCAGTGACGGATGGCGTGGCGTTACTGCTGCAAAAATGGGAAATCAATCCAGTGATGCAGTCCCTAGTCATAGATGGCATTTTCAACGGCGTGGGAAGCGTGCTGGGTTTTCTTCCAATCATTGTCACGTTGTTTTTCTTCTTGTCTCTGCTGGAGGATAGCGGATATATGGCCAGGGTGGCTTTCGTGATGGATAAGTTGTTGCGAAAGATCGGTCTGTCGGGCAGGAGCATTGTCCCCATGCTGATTGGATTTGGCTGCACGGTACCTGGAGTGATGGCGAGCCGCACCCTTCCTTCGGAAAGGGACAGGAAGATGACGATACTGCTCACGCCCTTTATGAGTTGCTCTGCCAAGCTTCCCATTTATGCCTTTCTGACTGCGGCATTCTTTCCTGCATATGGCGCAGTTGTGATGATTGGACTGTATTTTGGCGGAATCCTTGCGGGGATTATTATTGCGCTGCTGCTGCGGCATACCATGTTTCGGGGAGAGGCGGTGCCTTTTGTGATGGAACTGCCAAATTACCGACTGCCGGGGGCAAAGAATGTGGGACTGCTGCTGTGGGAGAAGGCGAAGGACTTTTTGCAGAGAGCGTTTACGGTGATATTTGTCGCCACCATTGCAATCTGGTTTCTCCAGACATTTGATATACGGATGAATTTGGCGAAAACTTCTGAGGATAGCATATTGGCGGCCTTGGCGGGATGCCTGGCACCGATTTTTGCCCCACTTGGCTTTGGGGATTGGCGAATCTGCACGGCGCTATTGACCGGGTTTATGGCGAAAGAGAGCGTGGTTTCCACGCTAACGATTCTCTTTGGCTCAGGGGCAGGTGTTGCAGAGGTGCTTTCCGGGGGAACAGCACTGTGCCTGTTGGTATTCAGCCTGCTGTATACGCCCTGCGTGGCTGCCGTGGCAGCGGTAAAGCGAGAACTTGGCGGGAGATGGGCTGTGGCGGTGGTGCTGGGCCAGTGCGTGGTTGCTTGGATTGTGGCTGCCGTCATCAAGATTATGCTATTGATATAAATAGATTGGCGAAGGTTTCCATGCCTGTTATATTTTCTGATACAGACCATGGCGATATAAGAAAACACATTTTGGATATGGGGATACGTTTTTTGCAACGATGCAATGATTGCTAATGATTCAAGAAATGGATGCCGAAATATATAAATAATAAGTGATTCCCGCTATTTGCAGCGGTATGTCAGTTTTGGGAAACAAAGTACCGGGCGAAAGGGATTTTGTCTGGATATACAAGGAGGTAATGGGTATGGGAAATTATAGCATTGTATTTGGAGAGGGCTCTGGCATGCAGGAAAATAAACCGTTCCTGTCGGGGGTGGAGAAGAAGACAGAAGACGTGCGGGGAAGGGGTCAGGACGAAGGGCAGAAGAAGACCTTCTATGCCGGGAACCTATTTGCAAATCAGGATACCATCAGCCGGAAGTTTGCCATGAAGCAGAAAGAAGCGATGAAGAGGGTGCTGGATCAGTTTAAGTCAGATTTGGAGACAGACGAGGAGATGAAAAGTCTGACGGAACATGCGGAGACGCTGGGAGATGTGATTCGTGAGAAAACCCAGCAGATACAAGGCGTGGATGAAAGGCGTTCAGAAATTCAGCAGCGCTATGGGATTGATCCGGATAGTCAGGAGCAGAAGGATTTGGAACTGATACAGAAGGCCAATTTGGCAAAGGAACATCCTTTTGACGAGGCATACCAGCTGACGGAGGAGGAACAGGAGAGGTATGATAATCTTCCACCGCTAACGGCTTATCAGCAGGAGATGCTGGAGTGTGACGAGGAGGAGAAAAAATATCGCAGGGAGAGGGAGACTGCCCAGGCAGAAGCCATTGTAGACAAGGAGACAGTGCATGCGACCCAGAAGGCTTTATTGAAAGTGACTGCCCAAAATTCTATGGTGGGGGCTCAGGCTGATGCCAAGAAGATGATGGAGAGCGCGCTGGATGAAGTGGTGTCTGGACTCGTGAAGGAGGGCGTGGACAAAGTCGATGAGAATATGAAAGAGACTCAGGAGGAGATGGCGGAGAATCAGGAAGAGGCTCTGAAGAAAAAGATAGAACTGGAGAAGATGAAAGAGGAAGAGGCGGCTCAGGAGGAAGCCAGGCAGGAATTGGAGACTACCGTTCTTTCCGCAGAGATACAGGCGGTATCGGGAACGCAGAAGGCCGTGGATAATCTTCAAGCGAATATCAAGAGCCTTGTGCAAGACCAGGTGATGCTGGATGTGGATATGAAAGGGCTTCGGGTGAACCAGCAGGTATAGGAAAATCAATAGTAAATGAAGATAGGATTTCCCAAAATTCGTGTTGGAGATGGGCGATATGCTTGTTGGGGAGTTTTGCCTGATTAATGTGAGAAGGATCAATCCTCAGGGCAAGGAAGATAAGCAAATGGTAATGGCAAAATCATTTTTAGTAGTCAGTCAGGGGGATGACGGCCTGAACTGCCGTCACCCCTCTGAACTGTAAATGAAACCATAAATGGTGTAGTCCCATTGATTTTCAGTTAGCTAACGGCGAACTGGAAACCGTGGACGAGTGCCCCAGTGCCATAAAGTCATATAATAGTTAATCCACCGCCTTTGTTACATCTGAAATATATTCAAAGAAATCAAAATCAGCGCAATGCTGATGCTTCACTCTGTCCGCGCAGGTAATGCCGACCATGGTTCCTGTAAACTAGTTTTCATTATCATAGTTCCATTCAAACCATGATTTTCTCCCTTCGATATAGAGCCGCAGATAAATGGGGCGGTCTTTTACAGGAATTCTGGCATTCAGAAATTCTGTTTTTTCGCCGTTTTCCAGATGGATGATGGAAATTGCGCTCTGACCTAACGTCTCGCTGTAATATTTTTTCAGATTGATATAATTCATATTGTCATAGTACAAAATCAATCCTGCACTGTGCTGATGGACTTCCGGGATAAACTCCATTTCCGTTGTCGTCATGAAAAATCGATGCATCAAACCCCGAAGAATGAAGATATACGGGCTTGCTCCACGGTCCTTCAATCTCTTTTGCAGTAATCAGATAATTATCTACATCAAAGTAACGTGCATTCATGGAGTTCATCACCCCATACACAACATAAAACATGTCTTCCTCTTCACAGTAGGTCAGGCACGGCACCCAGATTCCTTTTGCGCTGGGAAGTTTTTTCAAATCCACTTCCTCTGTTATGCTGGTATTGGCTTCGCAGGCCATATCAAAACATAGGAGGTATCCAAAATGGATAATCAAAGTATACAGCATACTCGCTGGAATGGTACCTATCATATTGTGTTTATTCCAAAGTATCATAGGAAAATTATGTATGTAGAAACAAAAAAGGTCAGGGGCTCCTGTTTCCAAGATTCTGTCTGGCATAGGAATTGATGTGGTTCATCATACGCATGACTTTCTCCTGTGTCAGTCCGCTGAAGAAAGCGCCTTTTGGCAGTATCCGTCTAATAAATTCATGATTGTTTTCCGCCGTCCCTTTCTGGTATGGTGTCGAGGGATCAGATTAGAACCCCTTCGATCCATAATGGCATCCTCCTAATTACCGGCATCACTGCATAATAAATGATACAATATTTGCAAGAATAAAATCCGCCCCTGCCATTGTAAGAGCAAGCCCTGCCATAGTAAGAGGAACT
>CASGVX010000220.1 GCA_949346185.1 uncultured Lachnospiraceae bacterium | reverse complement strand
GGGAGCCGGGGATCAGGGTCTGGGATGGAAGTCTGGGAAGTCAGTATGCAGTTTTCAGGGTATTGGGATTGAATTTGACGATGAACATTAACAGAAAAGCATATCGCAGGTGGTATGCTTTTCTTTATTTAGTCATCCTATAAATTCTGTTTCACTTGAATCCAAACAGAGTTCGTACCTGTGCCGCAAGACAGGGAGACTACTGCATGAGGGGGATGGAGAAGAGGTATGTGATACCATGATGCCGCACATATCTATTATAATGATACTGCGGTATGATGATTATGATATACAGAAAAAAGAAAGTAATGGGGAGTTCATATGATTATTATTGCATTTATTTCGCTGTTTGTCATTGCCCTTTTGGGGCTGGTGTATTTGCTGAATAGATTCCACCGCTTTGAATGGATCAGGAAAATAGGAGAACGTCGAAAAACATTGTCTTGGCTCTTGGCGGCATGTCCCGTGCTTGCCATTATCCTGTTTTTTTACTTTAAAACTGTCAGCACCACGTTATTCGTGCTGCATTTGATGGTATTCTGGCTCATATGCGATTTGGTCAGTCTGGTCATTAGAAGAATCAGGGGAGAGGATTTTAAGAGATATTATGCGGGCGGATGCGCCATTGCCATAACTGTGGCGTATCTGGCGGTGGGATGGTATAACTGCCATCATGTGTACCGGACGGAGTATCAGGTGAAGACGGGGAAGTCCATAGGAGAGAAGGGGCTTCGGGTGGTGCAGATTTCCGATTCCCATGTGGGCGCAACCTTTGATGGAGAGGGATTTGCGGAACATATGAGAGAGGTGCAAAAGACCAATCCAGACGTGGTGGTGATTACTGGCGATTACGTGGACGATGATACTACGGAGGCAGATATGATTGCCAGCTGCCGTGCTTTGGGAAATTTAAAGACAACTTATGGCGTGTATTACGTGTTTGGAAATCATGACGAGGGGTATTTTGACCAGCGAGAATTTCACACGGAAGATTTGCGCCGGGAGCTGGAGAAAAATCAGGTAAAAATATTAGAGGATGAAAGTGTGCTGGTGGATGACCGGTTCTATATCATCGGCAGGCAGGATGCCTCTAGTGTAGAGCGGGCAAACATGGCATCTCTGATAGAGGGATTGGATGCCTCTAAATATATGATTGTGCTGGACCATCAGCCCAATGCTTTTGATGAACAGGCAGATTCGGGGGTAGATTTGGTTCTGACGGGACATACCCATGGGGGACAGATGTTTCCCATCGGGATTACCGGCGTGCTGTCAGGCCAGTACGACCGGGCTTATGGGATGGAGAAGAGGAAGGATACCTCATTCGTGGTCAATTCTGGAATTTCCGACTGGGCGATTCCGTTTAAGACGGCTGCCTTTTCAGAATATGTGGTGATAGATGTTATTGCTTAAGGTGATTTTAATAGAACAGAATCATGCTGCCCGGACAGTTAGTATTCATAGTGATGTCTAGAAAAAGGCTAGGATTGTTGTGCTTGGAGATGTCGGGAAAAGGGCTAGAATGAAATGAGGAAAATAATGGGAGAATACCAGCATATCACCCACAGCTTTGCGCCGGTGTTTGATGAAAATTCTAGAATATTGATTTTGGGAAGTCTTCCTTCGGTGAAGTCTAGGGAGGAAGGCTTTTATTATGGCCATCCCAGAAACCGTTTCTGGAAGGTGCTGGCAGAAATCACCGGGGAAGAACTGCCCAAGGGCATTGAGGAGAAGAAAGCCCTGTTGTGGAAGCATGGAATCGCCATCTGGGATGTGATTGCCAGCTGTGATATTATTGGCTCCAGCGATAGCAGTATCAGGAATGTGGAGCCTGTGGATATTCAGAGAATGATGGGATATTGCCGGATAGAGCGCATTTTTGCCAATGGCAGGACAGCAGGGAAGCTGTATCGGAAGTATTTGCAGCCGGTCACTGGTCTGGCTGCGGTGGAACTGCCCTCCACTAGTCCCGCCAATGCGGCATGGAGTTTAGAGAGGCTGGCAAAGGAGTGGGGCGGGAAAATCTCATTGTAGAAGATCATAAAAATATGGCGGCTACTTCATAATTGACTGCGAATAGTAACTGTTGCTTAGGAAGAGACGCTATTGTATACAATAATACATTGACACAATCTTTGCATTGTACTATAATTGACCCGGTAGTTTATGGTATGGTCAGCGAAGGGAGATTGGAGATGTCTTTGGAATTATCAAGAAAGGCGGCGGCAGTGAAGCCATCTTCTACATTGGCGATTACTGCCAAGGCGAAGGAATTGAGGGCACAGGGAAAGGACGTGGTGGGGTTCGGGGCAGGAGAACCTGACTTTGATACCCCTGAAAATATATGTGAGGCCGCCATTGCGGCAATCAGAGAAGGATTCACAAAATACACGCCGGCATCAGGAACTGCTGAGTTGAAAGAGGCAGTGTGCAAAAAGTTTCAGGAGTTCAATCAGTTGGAGTATGAGCCGGATCAGATTGTCATCAGTAATGGGGGGAAGCATTCTCTGACGAATATCTTCGCTGCATTACTCAATTCGGGAGACGAGGTGGTTATCCCAGCGCCATATTGGCTGAGCTATCCCGAAATCGTGAAGCTGGCTGGAGGTGTTCCGGTGATCGTGACCACCACGGAGCAGCAGAATTTTAAGTTGACGGCGGAGGAGTTAGAGGAGGCGATTACAGACAGGACGAAGGCAGTGATTATCAATACGCCCAATAATCCTACGGGCATGCTCTACACGGAAGAGGAACTCCGGGGCATCGCAGATGTGGCGGTGAGGAAGGATATTTATGTGGTTTCTGATGAGATTTACGAGCATCTTGTATACGGGGATCAGCATCATATCAGCATTGCATCTCTGGGCAAAGAAATCTATGACAGGACGATTACCTGCAGCGGCCTGGCCAAGAGTTATTCCATGACGGGATGGAGGATTGGCTACACTGGCTCTTCCAGAGGGATTGCAAAGATGATGGGCAGCGTGCAGAGCCATCAGACTTCCAACCCCAATTCCATTGCCCAGAAGGCGGCGGTAGAGGCATTGAATGGCCCTCAGGATTCTGTGGAAGCCATGCGGGAAGAGTTTGACCGGCGCAGGAAGTATGTGATGGAGCGAATTCATGAGATGCCCTTGGTTAGTGCCGTGGAACCCATGGGGGCATTCTATGTCTTTTTGGATGCCAGCCGGGTGCTTGGCAAGAAGCATCATGGCGTCACGGTGGAATCGGTGAGCGGCATGGCTGATATCTTAATCAATGAGTATAACACGGCAGTTGTTCCCTGCGGGGACTTTGGCTTTGAAAATCATCTCCGCCTGTCCTATGCCATTTCCCATGATTTAATCTGCAAGGGAATGGACAGGATAGAATCATTTTTGAAGGAATTGCAGTAATGGGAAGATAGAAAGAAGATTGGTTCAGGGGTGTTTGGGAACGTGCAAATATCAGAAAGAGTAGATATCTGCACGTTCTTTTTTTACATTATGGAAAACTTGGGAAATTATCAATAGTGAAGAATGCTGGTTTTGCTTAAATAACTTTCTATTGTAAAGATAAATATATCAGTTTATAATAAGAGCAATGGCATGTTGCGGAGGAGTGTGATAGGTTAAATGGCATATGGGAAATGGTAGCATGGCATTTATGATAGCATTTAAGGGATGATGTAGTATGAAAACAGTTGATATATTTGAGGGAGTGGGGATTTATGCACGGGAAATAACCGTGTATCTGCCGCAAAATTCAGTGATAAGGCAGATGATTTATTTTCACGCTTCGCCCACGGATGGGAGAAAAATAGGGGAGGAATTATGGGAGAAATTGAAAAAACATTTTGGACAAAAAGGCGCGGGGCTTGTCATGCTGGAGGTGGAGGATTGGAATCGCGATCTGTCTCCCTGGCCTGCAGTGGGGGTTTTTCGGAAAGGGGAGGAGTTTGCGGGAGGGGGAAAGGATTATCTGGAGGATTTGTGCGGTAGGGTGATTCCTGAGATCGAGGGTCGGTATGCAGAATTGTCCCATATACAG
Source organism: uncultured Lachnospiraceae bacterium (assembly GCA_949346185.1). Classification (GTDB taxonomy): domain Bacteria; phylum Bacillota; class Clostridia; order Lachnospirales; family Lachnospiraceae; genus Butyribacter. The sequence goes on along the minus strand of CASGVX010000220.1, from coordinate 126 downwards.
CGAAGAGTGATTGGCGGGTATTCCATGGGAGGGCTTTTTGCATTGTATGCCATGATGGAATCTCCTCTATTTACAGATTTGATTTCGGTGTCGGGCTCCCTGTGGTATGATGGGATTGCAGAGTAT
>CASGVX010000219.1 GCA_949346185.1 uncultured Lachnospiraceae bacterium | reverse complement strand
CATATGACATCGGTTACGGCGGCCTTGACCATGTGCTTGCGTCTGGCGAGAATGTCAATGTGATGGTATTCGATACCGAGATGTATTCAAATACTGGCGGACAGGCGTCTAAGGCCTCCAACATCGGCGAGGTTTGCCAGTTTGCCGCTGCCGGCAAGGAGATTGGCAAGAAGAGCCTGGCTGAAATCGCTATGAGTTATGGCTATGTATATGTGGCACAGATTGCACTGGGTGCAAACCCGGCACAGGCTGTGAAGGCAATCGCTGAGGCTGAGGCATATCCGGGTCCCTCTCTGATTATTGGCTATGCGCCTTGCGAGCTTCACGGAATCGCTAAGGGCGGCATGAACCACTGCCAGGATGAGATGAAGAAGGCTGTGAAGGCTGGTTACTGGAATCTGTTCTCCTTCAACCCGGCAAATAAGGCTGATGGCAAGAATCCATTTACCTTCACATCTGAGAAGGGGGTAGACTTCAATGATTATCAGGCATTCCTGAACAATGAGGCTCGTTATACCCGCCTGATCAAGCCGTTCCCAGAGCGTGCTGACAAACTCTTCAAGGAGTCAGAGGAGGCTGCAAAGGCTCGCTATGAGCACTTGAAGAAGTTAGTAGAACTTTATAAGTAGTAATCAATAAAGAAGCGTAATGGAAGAGACTGCAGCTGCCAGAGACTGCCGTACCAGTCTGGGGATGTGGATGTTTTCAGTACGCAGCGGAAACCGCCATGCTTAGCATGGCGGTTTTTTTAAGTTCTATAGATATCGTGAACCATTCTTTCCAGTCTGCAGAGCAACAAGCCGACGATGCTGGGGACGAGCTTTCGAATGGGGAAGAAGAGGGAAAAATGAAGATTTTGCTGATAGAAGATGATACAGAAATTAGCGATATGCTGAATAGTTTCTTGACGGCGGAAGGATTTGAGGTAGTGACGGCCTACGATGGAGAGAGGCGCTGGCTAGGATTAAGGCAAATATCAGGAGAAATACAAAGCATGCATCTGGAAGTACAGGGGAAGAGCGGATTTATTCTATTATATGGAATGATGGGTGCTATGGGGACGAAAATACTGTCAATGTGCAGATGAGCAGGCTGCGGGGAAAAATGGAGGATGATCCTCAAAATCCCCGGTATGTGGTGACGGTCTGGGGAATCGGATACAAGTTTGGGGAAGCGAAAGGAGAGGTGGGATGATGGTATTATTTCTAATCTGCGTGATTGTTGTGCTGCTGGCTATCATGGAGAATGGCAGTGACGAGAAGGTGATGGAATTTACAGATAAAAAATCACTCATGGATTTGCGCGGGCAGATTAACCGGGTGCTTTTGGATAGGCAGAAGATCAGGGCTGATTTCAGGCGGCAGGAAATGTCTTCCAAGAAAATGCTTTCTAATATTTCCCATGACATCAAGACGCCTTTGACTGTCATCTTGGGGTATTTGGGCTTAGGGATGGACAGGGTGAATCTCAGCGAAGTGTGCCGGGAACATAGCGGACGGGAACAGCTGCGGCTTCGCTGTGCGTATATGGGATATCATACCTCAGGCAACGTGGATGAGGCCTTGGAGATGCTGGGGCTGACTGTCTACTTTTATTGTGAGCGCATATAGGAATAAAACCATGAATCCAAAGTTGCTGGCAAAATCCTTTGTCTTTGCCGCATTGTCTGTGTGCCGGGCAGAGACAAAGGATTTGATGTGAAAGTGGTTTATGCCAATTTCCAATGGGAAGAACGCTGGTTTTGCGTTCTTCTTAGGTGCAGTTTCTGCTATTCCATATCATCCCGCAGCGCATCGATAATATTTTCCTTCTTAATCTGACTTACCGTGTAGAGCGTGGTGATAAAGATAATCAAGAACACGCCGCACAGGCTGACAGCGATGCTGGCCCATGGCAAATCAAAGGTGATGCCGTCTGCTGATCCGCCACTGATTCCCATATAAATCACGTAGGAAAACAATACCGACAATGGCAAGGAAAATAACAGCGTTCTCATTCCGTAGAAGATGCACTCAAATCCCATCATCTTATTGAAATCCCGGTCAGACATTCCGACGGAGCGAATCATGGCAAGTTCCCGCCTCCGCAGCTTGATATTGGTGGAGATGGTATTGAACACATTGGCCACTGCGATCAGCGCAATCATTCCGGAGAAGACTATGGTAAACAAATTGACAATAAACAGCATATTGCGATTCTGTTCTAATAATTCATGGTAATTTACAAGGCTATAGGAGACAGTAATGCCTGATCCGTCTATCATCTCCTTCATCTGCGTTCTGCTCTGCTCGGGATTGCGGGAGCGGAACGTCATTTCCCTAGTGGGGGGCTTGCCGGAATCTGCAGTCCGCACAGAGCCATCATATATCCCCTCGATTTCTTTCAGGCTTTCATAGAGCATGAAAAATTCCTTTTCCTTCATATATTTCGTGGAAAGGGAGATATCGTAATCCACATCCACGATGGATTGCTCCGTCTCCTGCTGTATATAAAGCCCGAATGCGCTGCAGGATACAAATAGTACCACGCTGAAAGTGAGGGATAGGACAATGCTGCGGTAGCGTCCCTTGTTTCTCCTGAAGTTCTTCATGGCCAGGATGCCCTCAAGACCGTACATATGCTCTGCCAGTTTTGAGGTCTTTACGGCTCCTGCCTCTATTTTGATTTCTCCTGTCTGGCGAATGCATTCCATCACGGGAGTGCGTGCCGCTTTTTTTGCGGGAATATAGGCGGAAATGAGTATGGTAATCATGCTGATGATTCCGGCTATGGCGAGAATCAGGGGAGAGATTTCTATTTCTAATGCCACATTGTGGTACAGGACATTTGTAAAGTTCTTCTCCACAATTGCGAGGATCAGCCGTATGCTGGGCAAAGCAATGAGAATGCCCATAGGGATGCCTGCGATGCCGATGCAGAATCCCTCAAATAGGACGGAACCACGTAACTGCTTTTCTGTGGCACCCACAGACATGAAGATGCCAAATTGGTGGGTTCGCTCGTTCAGTGAAATATGAAAGGCATTATAAATCATAAATACGGAGCCAATCACAATCAGGAGCACTAAAATACTGCCCACAGAATAGAGCATCATATTAAATGTATGATCTTCGGACAGTCCCATGAAGCGCAGCACATTGTCATTTAACATGCTTCCCCCGCCTTTTGCATTTTTCTTGTAGGAGTGAAGCTGGTAAGGGTCTTTCAGCGTGACAAAAGCGGTGCGGCTATTGCCGGATAGGGCGTCATCTGCCTTGGTAATCATGGTGTAGCCGGGAGCGGCATGAGCCTCGAAGGCCGGTCTTTGAAAGAATCCTACAATGGTATAGCGTTTCTCCGCAATGCGAACTAGCTGTTCTTTTTTTGATTTTCCAGCTTGGTATGCATTGCGCTGGCTTAATTGCTTCTTTCCCAGATATCGCTGCCCTATAGAAAAAGTAATGCTGTCGCCCACCGAATACTTGATTCCTCCATTTGTTGCCAGATGGGCGGGAATCATGATTTCATCGCTGGTTCTGGGCATTCTTCCGGAAAGCAGATGAATGGGAAGCTTGTGGGAAATCTCGTCGTTGAATCCGGCGATGAATGCATATGGCTTATACTGGTTGGTCCCCCCCTCAAGCATGGCGTAGCCTATATTTTGAAAAGATATGACCCTCTCGACCCTTTTATCGCCCTTCTGCTTCTGTACGAAAGAGGAGGGCACATTCATATATTCAATATGCCAGTCGCCATATTTTTGAATGGAGCCATTGACCATATAGGATTGCAGCGAGACTGCGAATGTGGCGATTGCCGTAATCAGTGCGGAGGACAGAATCACGCCGATAATCGTGACAAGGGTGCGGCTTTTGTTCTGCCTGATGCCCTGCAGCGCAATTTTCTGAAAGATTGTCATATACGGGCCACCTGCCTTTCGTCTCGCACCACATTCCCATCTGATATGGTAATAATGCGGTCTGCCTGCAAGGCAATATTTTCATCGTGGGTGACGATAATCAGCGTCTGGTGATAGATTTTGTGGCTTTCTTTTAGCAATCTGATGATTTCCTGTCCATTTTGGCTGTCTAGGGCGCCGGTGGGCTCATCGGCAAAGATCATCTTAGGATTGTTTATCATGCTGCGGCAGATGCAGGCTCTCTGAAGCTGTCCGCCGGAC
>CASGVX010000218.1 GCA_949346185.1 uncultured Lachnospiraceae bacterium | reverse complement strand
TGGGCGCATTGAATGACGTGATCACCCATGGCGGCGCCTCGGATTTGATTCTGGTGCAGGAGGCATTGCAGGAAAAGAAGATCGGGGAGATAGCGGAGAGGATTGCCAAGGATCCCGGCAAGAAGTTTATCATGATTGCCGGGCCGTCTTCCTCAGGAAAGACTTCCTTTTCCCACAGATTGTCCATCCAGCTGCGCACGTTCGGGCTAAAGCCCCATCCCATTGCCTTGGACAATTATTTTAAGAATCGGGAGGATACCCCTCTGGATGAAAATGGGAATTATAATTTCGAGTGTCTGGAGGCCATTGACGTGGAACTTTTTAACCGCCAGATGACGGCTCTTCTGGCGGGGGAGCGGGTGGAACTTCCCACCTTCAATTTCGTATTGGGAAAGATGGAGTTTAAGGGGGATTACAGGCAGCTGGGGGAGGAGGATATCCTTGTGATTGAGGGGATACACGGACTGAACGATAAATTGTCCTACACCCTTCCCAAAGAAAGCAAGTTTAAGATTTATATCAGCGCCCTCACCCAGCTCAATATTGACGAGCACAATCGGATATCCACCACGGATGGCAGATTGATTCGGCGGATGGTGCGGGATGCCAGAACTCGGGGGACTTCTGCGGCGAATACCATCGCCATGTGGCCCTCGGTGCGTCGGGGGGAGGACCAGTATATCTTTCCATTCCAAGAGGAGGCGGACGTGATGTTTAATTCCGCGCTAATCTATGAACTGGCGGTGCTAAAGCCCTATGCGGAATCTATCCTTTTTGGGATACCCAAGGATATTCCGGAGTATATCGAGGCAAAGCGGCTTCTGAAGTTTTTGGATTATTTTATCGGGATCAATACGGAGGATATTCCGAAAAATTCTTTGATGCGGGAGTTTGTGGGGGGCAGCATATTTCATGTATAATATATAAATCGGCAACAAAGCTGCCGATTTATATCGAAAGAACGCAAGGCGATTCTTCTCTCATAAGGAATGAGAAGACATACAGTATAGAAAGGAACGAGAACAGATGGCGACGATCATTGATGGGAAACTGATATCCCAGCAGATTAAGGATGAGGTGAAGGAGAAGGTGGCGGAGCTGAAGAGCCAGGGGAGGGAGATCTGCCTGGCGGTCATTCAGGTGGGAGACAATCCTGCGTCTACCGTGTATGTGGGCAATAAGAAGAAAGCCTGCGCCTATGTGGGGATCAAGTCTCTGGCCTATGAATTGCCGGAGGAGACCAGCGAAGAGGAGCTTCTTTCTCTGGTGCGGGAGCTGAATGGCAAGGAGGATGTGCATGGGATTCTGGTGCAGCTTCCTCTGCCGGCTCATGTAGATGAGGACAAGGTGATTCAGACCATTGCGCCGGAGAAGGATGTGGACGGATTCCATCCCCAGAGCGTGGGGGCGTTAAGCATTGGGCAGCCAGGCTTCGTCTCCTGCACCCCTGCGGGAATTATCCAGCTGTTAAAGCGTTCGGATATTGAGATTGACGGCAAAGAGTGCGTGATTATGGGCCGCAGCAATATTGTTGGCAAGCCTATGGCGCTATTACTGCTCCGGGAAAACGGCACCGTGACGGTGTGCCATTCCCACACGAAGAATATTAAGGAAGTCACCAGGCGGGCAGACATTCTGGTGGTGGCTATCGGAAAGGCAAAGATGGTGGATGCGTCCTATATCAAGGAGGGGGCAGTGGTGATTGACGTGGGCATGGACAGGGATGAGAATGGGAAACTCTGCGGGGATGTGGATTTTGAGGATGTGAAGGAGAAGGCGGGAGCCATCACCCCGGTGCCGGGCGGCGTGGGTCCCATGACCATTGCCATGCTGATGTACAACTGCCTGTGTGCCGAGGGCATGGGAAAAGGGAAATAAAGTTCGTGCCAGCGAGACTGACGTTGCTATTTACAGTAACAGGTTGATATATTTGGAGATGTGAGGAGACAGGATTTGGATATATTTTTTATGTCCCTAGGGTGCGATAAGAACCTGGTGGACAGCGAGATGATGATTGCCAGCCTTAGAAAGGCCGGCCACCGGGTTGTGGATGATGAGTCCATGGCAGAGGTCATAATAGTGAATACCTGCTGCTTTATCGGAGATGCCAAGGAGGAGAGCATCAATGCCCTGATTGAGATGGGAAGCTACAAAGATGGGGGAAGATGCAGGCTGCTGGTGGCGGCGGGCTGTCTGGCTCAGCGGTATCACCGGGAGATCGAGGAAGAGATTCCCGAGGTGGATGTGATTATCGGAACCATGGGATATGAATCTCTAGTGCGCGCCATCCAGGAGGGGCTGCAGAAGAGGGAAGGAACGCTGTCTTTCCTAGAGAGCGTGGACTATCTGCCGGAACCATTGACTGACAGGGATAGCATGTCCGGGGGGTATTATGCCTATCTGAAAATAGCGGAGGGCTGCGATAAGAATTGTGCCTACTGCGTCATTCCCAAGGTGCGGGGAAAATACCGCAGCGTGTCCATGGATAATCTCAAAGAGCAGGCGGAAAACTTGGTGGCAAAGGGAGCCAAGGAATTGATTCTGGTGGCTCAGGAAACTACTTTGTATGGCCGTGACCTTTATGGCGAGAAGTCCCTGCCAAAGTTGCTGGAGGCGCTGTCGGAGATTGAGGAATTGAGATGGATTCGCATCCTCTACTGCTATCCGGAGGAGATTACCGAGGATTTGATTGGCGCCATAAAGCGGCTGCCCAAGGTGTGCCATTATCTGGACATTCCCATTCAGCATGGGGCGGATTCAGTGCTTCGGCGCATGGGCAGACGCACTAGCCGGAAGGAGATTTCCAGCATGATTGGCCATCTTCGGGAGGAGATTCCTGATATTGCCCTGCGTACAACACTGATTACCGGGTTTCCGGGAGAGACGGCGGAGGAATTTGAAGAACTGAAAGACTTCGTGAGGGAGATGGAGTTTGACAGGCTGGGCGTATTTACCTATTCTCAGGAGGAAGATACGGCGGCTGCCCAGATGGACGGGCAGGTTCCGGAGGAAGTCAAGGAAGCCCGTCGGGAGGAAATCATGGCGATCCAGCAGGAAATTGCCTTCAGAAAGTCGGAGGATCGAATCGGGGATACGTTGGAGGTTATGGTAGAGGGCAGGGTGCCGGAAGAGGGCATTATGGTTGCCAGGACTTATATGGATGCGCCAGATGTGGATGGGTTTGTCTTCGTGGAGACGGATTGGAACCTGATGTCTGGAGACTTCATAACAGTGAGGATTGCGGATGCCAGAGGATATGACTTGCTGGGAGAAGTATTGGAATAATGGTGGCAATATGGAGAGCGGGTTTCGCGGAAATGGAGTGTGACTATGAACTTACCAAATAAGATTACGATGGTGCGAATCATCCTGATTCCCTTTTTTGTGTTTTTTATGCTGACGAATGTGGTGTCTTATTCAAAATATATCGCCGCAGGGATTTTTATTGTGGCCAGCCTGACGGATACGCTGGACGGGTATCTGGCCAGGAAGTATCAGCTGGTCTCTAATTTTGGGAAATTCATGGATCCCCTGGCAGATAAGCTCTTGGTGTGCTCGGCCTTGATTTGCTTTGTGGCGATACCGGGCAATTCCATGCCCGCCTGGGGCGTTATCGTAATTGTCAGCAGGGATTTTATCATCAGCGGATTTCGTCTGGTGGCCTCCGATGCCGGAGTTGTCATTGCCGCCAGCTGGTGGGGGAAAATTAAGACGGTGGTTCAGATGTTGATGTCCATTCTGCTGATTTTGGATTTTGGAGGCAAGGTGATGGATGCGCTGGAATATGTTTTCATATATGGGGCAATCATACTTACTGTGGTATCCTTGGTGGATTACCTGTGGAAGAATTGGAAAATATTAGATGATGGAAACCTGTAACGATCTAGCAAAGAGAATGGGGGCAGAGCAATGGACATGGCGGAGAAGTTGGTGGAGAAGTTAAAGGAGATGGGGCTTCAGATATCCACGGCGGAGTCCTGTACCGGCGGATTGGTGGCCTCCGGCATTGTGGATGTGGAGGGGGCTTCTCTGGTATTTCAGGAGGGATATGTGACGTACTCTAACCGGGTGAAGGAAAAACTTCTGGCAGTATCCCCCCAGACCATCGGGGAGCATACGGTGGTGAGCAGCCAAGTAGCCTCTATCATTTTGATACCCATGCC
>CASGVX010000217.1 GCA_949346185.1 uncultured Lachnospiraceae bacterium | reverse complement strand
TTTATCAGGACAGTCTGTATCTGCCGGATCGTGAGTTTTTGGGGAATATCCTGCCCTTTTACGCCACGCTCTTCCGCAGGGAGGGGGGAGAGTTGGAGTTTCGGGGGGAGAATAAGGATGATTTTATTGAAAAGGTTCTTCCGGTGATGAAGAAGTCCCTCGAAGTGGCCGTGCCAAAGGAAATCAAGGAGAACTACGTGGTGGAGCCTCTGGTGCCAAAATTGTATCTGGACATTGCCAGGTCAAAGACCAAGTGCTATATCCGGGCAACCATTGAATTTGCCTATGGAGATTATCAGGTGAATCCCCTGCGGCATTTTGCCGGGGGTAATATTATCTTGGTGCGGGATAAGGAGGAGGAGGAGCGGCTGACTAGAATCCTTTACAATCTGAATTTCAAGGTGACGGATGATACCTTCCTCTTGAAGAGGGAGGAGGACATCTTTGCCATGATGACAGAGCATATGAGCCTTTTGACGGAGAATTTCCAAGTGTTCTTTTCCAAAGCATATAAAACGACCTCAGTGACGAAGATGGGACAGGTGGGGGGGAGTGTGCATCTGGATACGGAGATTGACTTTCTGGAAATGGATTTGGCATACTCTCAGATTCCTAGGGAGGAACTGGAGGATTTTTTTCGCTCGATTCGCTTGAAGAGGAAGTATTTTCGGCTCAAGAGTGGAGCATTCGTGGATTTGCGTCAGGAGGACAGGCAGATACGTTCCCTGCGATGGCTTTTGGAAAATGGCAGGATGGAGGAGGGAATGATTCGTCTGCCAGGATCCTCTGCCCTTTTTCTAGAGGATCTTCTCCCCAAGGGAAACCGCATTCAGAAGGATGACGCCTATCGACAGCTGGTAGAGGAGATTCGCCATCCGGAGCGAAGCGGCTGGGAGGTTCCAGAGGAGGTTCACGCTGCGCTGCGCCCCTATCAGGTGGTGGGATATCAGTGGCTGAGGACGTTAGCCCATTATCATCTGGGGGGGATACTGGCGGATGATATGGGGTTAGGGAAAACCCTGCAGGCTATCGTGTATATGGCATCCTTTCCGGGAACAAAGTCTCTGGTGGTCTGTCCCACTTCTCTGGCCTTCAACTGGCAGGAGGAGTTCGAGAAGTTTGCTCCCCGCATGCGTACCTTGATTGTGTCGGGGATGCCGGAGGAGCGGAGAGCCTTGCTGGAGGAACAGGGGAATGTGGACGTGATTATTACTACCTATCCACTAATACGGAAGGACGTGGCCCTGTATAAGGAACTGTCCTTTGACCATCTCTTTCTTGATGAGGCTCAGTTTATTAAGAATCCGGGTTCCCAGAGTGCCAAGTCAGTGAAGGTGATTCCGGCAAAGCACAGGTTTGCCCTGACTGGCACGCCCATCGAGAATGCCCTGTCGGAATTGTGGTCTATCTTCGACTTTATTATGCCGGGTTTTTTTCCTAAATATGGAAAATTCAGCGACCTGTATGAGAAACCAATCATGCGGGGGGAGGATGAGAATCGAATCGGGGAGTTGAAACTGCGGATCAAGCCCTTTATCCTGCGGAGAATGAAAAAGCAGGTGCTGCGGGAGATTCCGGATAAGACGGAGAGCATGCGCATGGCTCATATGACTAAGAAGCAGGAGAAGATTTATCTGTCCTATCTGTCTCGCATCCAGATGGAGATGAAGGAGCAGGAAGGCATTGAGAGCGGCGCAGGGAGGATGCAGATCCTTGCTGCCCTCACTAGGCTGCGGCAGATTTGCTGCCATCCGGGAACTTTTGTGGAGAATTATACGGGGGATAGCGGGAAGATGGAACTTCTCATGGAACAGCTGCCGGATCTTCTGGACGGAGGGCACAGCGTGATTATCTTCTCCCAGTTTACTTCCATGCTGTCTATCATTGCAGAGAAATTAGAGGAGGAAGGAATTGCTTATTTCTATCTTTCGGGCAGTACCAAGGCATTGGAGCGGAAGCGTTATGTCAAAGAATTTAATGAGGGAAGGGTAAAGGTATTTCTGGTGTCGCTGAAGGCTGGAGGCACTGGATTGAATCTTACCGGGGCGGATACGGTGATTCATTTTGACCCTTGGTGGAATCCTGCGGTGGAGGAGCAGGCCACGGACAGAGCCTACCGCATCGGCCAGAAAAAGCAGGTGCATGTGATCAAGTATGTGATGAAGAACTCCATCGAGGAGAAGATTTATCAGCTTCAGAAGAGGAAGAGGGAGCTGTCGGAGAAGGTGATTGATTCCGGAGAGGTATTCCTGAACCAGCTGACGAAGGAGGAATTGCTGGAATTGTTCCAGTAGAGAGGATGTTCAGATTGTAAATATTGCATTTACGGATTACTGCTGGATATATCTAAATGTGCTGTCAGATGGCGTTGTCTTGTGTGATGGCTATCTGGATGAATTAAGAGTTTTCCAGAGGAGGAAGGTATTTATCGCTGAAAAATAAGGAGAATGCTGAATTAAATTCTGAATCAATGGCGCATGCTTACGAAGGGGATTGGCATCGATATCTGCGTGATGGACATGCCCCTTCTGGACACAAGGAATGGAAAGGATTTGATGGGGACTTTTATTGCGGATTTGGTACTGCAGATACTCTCTTTCGTGGCGGAGAATGAGAGGGAGAATATCCGAAGGAGGCAGCAGCAGGGAATTGCGGCGGCGAAAATGCGGGGCGTTCGCTTTGGCAGGCCGAAGTCGGAGGTGCCGGAGGATTTTGGGGGGATCGTGGAGGAGTGGAGAGAGGGGAAGATTAAATTTGATGAGGTTCTGGAAAGGTGTCAGATGAGCAAATCCACTTTTTATCGGAGACTGGGAGAAATGCGAGAGATAGAAGGGGAGGTGGGGAATAGCCAGAGTGTCAAAAGGTACACTTTTTGATTTTGTTTGTAAAATCTTTATTGGATAGAGAATTGCAAATAACGGTACTCTTGGTGTCAGCAAATGCTATACATTTTTAATAAATAGACGAGGAGGTGTTTAGATGAAAAAAGTGACAGGGAGCATTTTGCTTATTGTTGCAATCATATTTCTGGATTGAATCATAGGCTTTGATATAGCATTTGTTGAATAGTTTAAAAACAAAATAGGAAGGAAATAGGGATATGAGAATAAGAAAATTAGAACAGATATGTATGATTCTTGTTATTTCATTATTTATTTCAAGTGTAGATGTGTCAATGGCATCAAGTGCTGAAAAGGAAGAGTTGCATCCGTTTTCCTTTGAAAAGACATCATATGGCGTAGAGGATAGCAGAGTGATAGCCAAAAAACTTGTTTTAACTCATGAGAATGCAGAAATCATAAATATCAATGAACCTGATTTGATTGTGGTAAAGGAGAATGTCGGCAATCGTACGGTAAAGATATATTTGGTGGGGAATAAAGGAGTATTGCACACGTTTATATTGAATCCAGAGGATGAATGGATTAAGAAATTGACTTCTAAGGCAGATAGTGAACGTTGCATTGTAAATATAGATCACTTAAATGATTATGACGAAAACTATGAAAATAGTTTTTCTGATGAATATGAGGATTCATTCAAAAAAGTTTTAAATCCTGAAACAGGAAAATATGATTTGCTGAATGTTTCTACCGGAACGTATTTTACATATGGTTTTGATGATATTGCAGCTTGCGACTATCATGTTGAGTATGATGCAAATTATATACCATATCGGATAGGAGAATTCTATGGATTTTTGGACAAGCATGGGAAAAAGATATCAGACGCAAAATTTAAGTCTGTATATAGGATGCAAAGTGGTGCGCTGTATTGTTATACGGGTGAAGGTGGAGAGTATGCTATAGTTACAGCGGATGGGACATTGGATGGGAGCGATTTATATGGTTATCGGCTTTGTGAAATGGATGAAACAATGGCATTGGCCATCGCAGAAGCTGATGGATCGAAAGAAGAGGAGGAAATTTGTCTCATTAATACGAAAACAGGGGAGAAGGTGATTACTGAAAATATTTATGGTGGTGTGGATTGGAAATTATTAACTGACAAGGAAAAACAGGGAAATGATTCTGCATATTCCCTCGTTTTGGAAGAATATGTAAAGGATTCTTCTTCTGGAAAATCAGCTCATAAGACCTACCTTGCTACGGCCAATGGAAGGACTGATAAAGCGGTTATGGCGGCGATGGGAAGCCCGTTGACGAACAAATATGCGGAAGGT
>CASGVX010000216.1 GCA_949346185.1 uncultured Lachnospiraceae bacterium | reverse complement strand
ACGCTTCAGCCCTTCTCCTATTCCTCTATCTCAACCAAGTCACGCTTCAGCCCTTTCTCCTATTCCCCTATCTCGCCCAAGTCACGTTTTAGCCTTTCTCCTATTCCTCCATCTCAATCAGATTATACTCCAAGCCTTTCTTCTTCTCCTCCCATTCCGATTTGAGAATCCCTCTAGTTACCACGTCAATATATTTTCCGTTTTTGCAGACATGGCTTCGCAGCAGCCCTTCCCTAGTACTTCCGCACACATCCAGAAGCCGGTTGACGGCCTTGTTCTCGGCAAACACTTCCTCGCACACCTTGTTCATCTCAAGCGTCTCGAAGGAATAGCGGTATAGGTTCCACTGGATGTCCAGAGAAAGCCGCAGAGAGCGCTTCGCCTTCTCCGCAACATACACCCCGGTGTGCAATTTCCTTGCTGCATAGTCGATATCCACTAGGCTTACGAACCCCGCTGGCGCATCATCCACCTCCAGAATCCAGTAAAATCCCTTTCTGCCATCCTCCAGGCTCTTTTTTCCGTCCTCCTGTATCTGCCCATACCATCTTTTCTGATCATTCATCGTCAGCTGGGGATCAGAATTCATATAATACGTGATATCTGGACGCATCCGCCAATGCATGAGCATTTCCAAATCATCCTCCACTATTTTCCGGCATCTTGCATGTATAATATCCATTGTGTCCCCCTATTTAGAGCAGCATTCATTTATTCCTTGATAGCCGCAGCGCAGCGATTGTAATGTCTCATTGACATCCGGTGAAACTCCCTGTTCATATCCGCCGTATCAGTTATTTTCGTCTCATGCAACATATTACGCTTCCATCTCAATCTCATATTTCTTTAAGATCTCTATGCCTTTTTCAAAGGAACTAAAATCAATAATATCATCCGTATCCATCATAATGCCAAAACTCTCTTCCAATTCTGCCACCAATCCCATGTGCCCCACGGAATCCCAATTTTCCACGCCCTGATAGCTGAGCCCCTCCTTGACTTGCTCCTCTGCCAGTTCCAATGCTTGCACAAAAGCCTTGACATATTTTTCCCTATTGGTCATTTCAAATTCCTCCATCCTTTTCAAAGAGTTGCCCGAACTTCCTAGTGTACTGACCTGTTCATAATTAGCATCTCAGGTACGGCAGTACCTTTGCATAGCTGGGTGTTTTTGAGCCTGCAAAGACGTTGTATCTTTTTTATTATAGATTTTCTTCTGGTTTATTTCAATAATAATGAATATGATAGGTCAATTTCACCCTATTCCGTTGAAACAATTTATCCATAATGAAAAAAGGTCAATATGCCATAATAACCAGCGTGCTGACCCATGATAACTGTCATGGCGCTATGCGCGCAGAATATGCAGGACGCAATTTGCGCACCCGCACCTATGATTCCCGATGTGCACGGATGGAGGAAAGATATGGATAGATTGAAAAGACTTCGCAAGGAGCGGGGATATACCCAGATCCAAATGCAGCATTCTACCGGAATAGATCAGAGCGACTATTCCAAGATTGAAAATGGAAAAAGATACTATACTTTTGAGCAGTGCCGAAAAATCGCCCTCGCCCTGCATACCAGCATGGATTACCTCGCAGGCCTGACAAACTGCCAGAAGCCCTATCCCAGAAACCAGTCTGAGGAATTTTCCCAGCAGGATCAGTGAAAAATATTTGAAAGAACAGCCCTGCAGATAAACAGTCCCAAAAGATAGTTTGTCAACCGGCCAGACAAATAAGCCATATAAGGTTCATCTGTCTGGCTCAGTACATACTCGGCTTTACTTCCTCACATATAAGTACTTTACCTTCGCAGCAAAAACTATCACATTGTCATCTGCAGAACCGGGATCTATGCTTTCATACAAGACCATCCTGTCGCCATTTCTCTCTGAAAAACTTATTTTTGTTCCTATTTCCAATTAATCCCAATCATTTCTTAACAGTCTTTTTTTCTCATCACTCACATTGCTCCAATCTGCATCCCTCAAATCCGCTTCTGCAAGCATTTCAATAATATTGGGATCATCCAAATCAAACTGGATTAATTTCACTCTATTTAACTTTGTTCCCTCCATAATGCAATGATCCCAATCAACTCTTTCTATCCTAACATCACTAAAATCAGCCCTAGTAAGATCTGCTCCATGAAAATCCACATTGACTAGCACTGCTTCGTCAAAGTTTGCTGCCGTTAAATTAGCAGAATCAAATTTTGTTTCTTTCAGCACCGTCCTACATAGATATGCCCCTTCCATATTGGCAAGTTCAAATACTGTATTATCTAAAACCGCATCAGAAAAATTAGCTGTTCCCAACTGTGCGCCAGAAAAATCTGCCCCTTTCAAGTCTGCACCAGAAAATTCCACACGGTCAGCAACGGCAGAGATGAAGATTGCATCCTGCAATATACAGTTCTTAAAGGATGCACCAGAAATAAAACTTTCCTCAAAATGGCTGGCAATCAACACCGTATGATCAAATACCCACCAAATTAAATTTGCATCCGAAAACTCTGCGCACGACAAATCCAGTCCATTCTGTCCTAATTTAACAAACATCTCTAAAATCTTTTGCAAATTAGACTCATAAATTTGTACTTTCGTCCTGCATTTCTGATAAGAGCCAATCTCTATTCTTTCACATTGCTGGCATAAATTAGAATCACATAATGGATAATTCGTATGAAAGCCCCATGTAAACACATTGGCAAGCGTAGTTGCAAAATGCTGCCCTGTTATTTTCGTACCATCCACGATAAGGCTTTCATTCTGTATAATTTCATCCATAAATTTCAATATTTCTTCATCCAATTTATTTCTTGATAAGAAATAAAGCATCATTTTTAGATGGTCTTGTTGGACTACCTCTTTTGCATTTTTAAAGAGAAACTCAATGATCGCAATAGCCGCTAGGTATTCATAAAAAGTTTTATGGATAAATTCAATTTCTGACTGTTGCCAATCCATTTCATTTTGCTCCTCCCGAAGAAAGAACAACAGGACCAATTTGGAGGGATTATCCTCTTTATGAAGTTGAATCCAGTTTTCACATAATCTTTTCTGCCCCATAACTTTACAGTAATCATAAATAGAGCCTGCCGACACTGTCCGGCTGTTATTCCTAAATGCACAACCACCTAGATTGTGCAGCATTTGCTGGTATTCCCGATATTCTTTTGAATTAAAATACTGTTCCTGCTCTAAAGCACGATTATATTCTCGCGTATATATATGCCGAAATATGGTATCGTACAATTCTGCCACATTTTTGTAATCCTCAAATCTACTATCAGCATGCTTGATTGTCCAAACAACTAGAAAGAGAAGCAATGGTGATTTGCTCAACTCATTGAACCGATTATTTGCAACTGGCATATGCCGTTCTATCTGAAACGCTGCCATCAATTTATTCCAGTATATTTCCCTTAAATCTTCTTTTAGCATATCTTCGGGATCCTCTGCCTTAGCGCCATATTTTTCCACATCATACTCATCCAGATAAAGCGGAAGGATTTCTAATTCCTCTCCCCGAACATCTTCTATTGCCTTCTTTATAACCTGACTTCTTCCACTGATAATGCCCGCCCACGGAACATTCCAATCGCATGATGCCAATTCTCGTACTAATTCCATGGAATTTTCATATACCTTGTAACGGATTTCATCCAAACCATCTATTATCAGAAGCCTTTTTCCCTCTAGCTTCTTATCAAAGAACCAAGGATAATGCCTTTCAATATATTCTTCCACCACAGAAAATGCACTCTTTTTATCACCAAACGCCAATCGGTGTAACTCCACAAACGCAACTAGACCATTTGACTTTGCCGGAGCAGCCATGGTTGCAGCAACCATTTTTACCAGAGAAGACTTTCCTATACCCGGCTCGCCATGCAGAAAAAGCAGGGGCATTTTTTCATATTCATACCACTCCCATATGTAACTTGTCGTATCTACAATGACTTCCTTGTCTTCCAGCCTTCCATTTAGAATATTGCGCTCCCTCAACTTGCCATGGAGCGAAACATATATTTGTTCTAGATAAATATCTTCTCTTAAAATCCGCTGAAATATCTGATTGCATAACTGCTTCTGTGATTCATTTCTTTCTGCTTCCTGTTTCTTGTCATTCTGCATTTGCAGCTGTCCGATGCACTGGGCAATCTGCCCCATCATTTTTTCATCCCTCGTCTTAATC
>CASGVX010000215.1 GCA_949346185.1 uncultured Lachnospiraceae bacterium | reverse complement strand
TTACCGGGGCGGCTGGCGCTGTTCCGGTAATCAAGAATGCTTTTTCTTATCCTATGCCGGGAAGCGGGGGGATATGTGTGGAAATTGTCCCACATATTTGTATTGCATAAAGGGAGGCGGGGACTAATAGAATGGAATGATGACATCAATGCATTGGATATGAAAGAGGTGTATTATGATATATTTGGATCATGCGGCGACAACCCGGGTGCACCCGGAGGTGGTTCGGGAGATGCTGCCCTATTTTGAGAACTGGTATGGCAATCCTTCCAGCGGATATGAATTTGGCAGGGAGTCAAAAGCAATGATAGAACAGGCTAGGAAGGAAATTGCGGATAGTCTCAGGGGGAAGCCGGAGGAAATCTATTTTACCAGCGGGGGGACGGAGGCAGACAATTGGGTGATTTTTGGCATTGCGGAGAGCCTCAAGGAGAAGGGACGGCATATCATTACCAGCCAGATCGAGCACCATGCATTATTGAGGAGTTGCGAGGAACTGGAAAAGAGAGGCTATGAGGTGACCTATCTTCCGGTGGATTCCTATGGGGTGGTGGATAGGGAGGCTCTAGCCCGGAGCATCCGGCCAGATACTATATTAATCAGCATCATGTATGCCAACAACGAAATCGGCACCATCCAGCCAGTGCGGGAAATCGGCATGCTGGCAAGGCAGCACCAGGTATATTTCCATACCGACGGGGTGCAGGCATATATGCACGAGCCGGTGGATGTGCAGAGGGATTGCATTGATTTGTTCAGTGCCAGCGGCCATAAGTTCCAAGGTCCCAAGGGGGTGGGGTTTCTGTATGCGAGGAAAGGGATTGGGCTCCCATCTTGGTTTTATGGGGGAGGGCAGGAGAATCGAATGCGGGCGGGAACGGAAAATGTTCCGGGAATCGTTGGCATGGCCAAGGCGGTTTCCCTAGGGAGGAGGAATATGGAGGAGGAGCGGAGGAAACTGGGTCAGATGCAGTCTTTCGTGATGAAGGAAATTCTTCGGCGCATTCCGGAAGTTCGAATCAATGGCTCGGCATCCAGCCGCCTGAAAGGAAACGTTCATGTGAGTTTTAAGGATGTGGAGGGGCAGTCCCTGCTGATTCTCATGGATATGGAAGAAATCTGCCTTTCAAGCGGTTCTGCCTGCAGTACGGGCGAGGAGGGGATTTCCCATGTGCTACAGGGGATCGGACTGCCAGAGGAGTATGCCAGGGGATCCATTCGCATCACCATGGGGCCGGAAAATACCATGGAGGAGATGGCCCATTTCCTCCGCCGATTGGAGAGCATGGTGAGGGAACTGCGGGGGCAGGGCTAAAGGGTTTGAAGCATGATTAAACCGGGTTCAGGTGGCATGTCATATGATGGGAAATTGAACGGGTCTTCTGCGGTGAAATTCTGTATAGCAGGAAAAACCACAGCGAAGGAGAATTTCCGGCACCTTTGCAAAGTCGTACGCTAGGTGCTGTTCTTGGTGGGCATCGGAACCCAAGGTGATGATTTCGCCGCCTAAGTCACGGTAAAGGGAGAGGATGGCCTCATGTGGGTTGGGATGACCCAGCCCATATTTGAGCCCTCCGGTATTCAGTTCGATTCCCTTTCCTCGGGAAATCAGGCATTGGAGAATCTCTGCGATGATTTCCTTATTGTTTTCAAAGTTTTGGTGGAAAAATGATTCCGCCACGGATTCCGTCTCCCGGGCTGCTTTGATGGCGGGGCAGTAGCGGAGCACGTAGTCCAGATGGCCGTAGACGTCGAAGTCAAAATCCATCTGGACATTTTCCAAGGTGACTTGGTAATAGCGGGAAATGCCCCCTGTCTCCCCATGGGCTTCCCAGTATTCCGGGTAATAGGGGTCGATGTCGTCTACCAAGTGGGTGGAGCCGATGACGAAGTCAAAGGGGTGGCTGCCTGTGAGGGCCAGGCACTGGGGCAGGACATCCCTCTTTAGCCCCAGTTCCACACCGGTGCGGAGAGGGATGTCGGGGTATTTCTCCTGCAGTTTCTGGATGGCAGAGAAGTATTTGTCTACAGGGAAGAGGAACTCTACGGCGCGCCGCCTGGATGGGAATTTGTAGTCCATATGGTCTGTGAAGCACAGGGAGGGGAGCCCTAGGGCTTTTGCCCGCAGGAGCTGAGCCTCCATGGGGGTGGTGCTGTCCGTGGAAAAGCTGGTGTGCACGTGATTGTCAGATGGAATCATAATTTACCTCATTTCTGCGAAGGGAATGTTATTCGCTTTGCCTATCATATGACGGAATGAACAGTGACTTGGGTCAGGGGATTTCCTGAATCCCAGCAATGTCTGTGGGAATCGTCATGGAGTAGTTGGTGTGATAAATCACATAGCCCGGCTTGGAGCCATTTGGCTTTTTGATATGCTTTTTCTGGATATAGTCAATTTCTGCCTTTTCCTGCTCTCTGGCCTTGGAATAGTAGGCGGCCAGCCTGGCGGCCTCCTCGAAGGTGCGGTCGGGAAGTTCTTTTCCCTCGGTCTTGACGATGACATGGGAACCGGCGGTTTCTTTCGCATGGAACCACCAATCGCTTCCGTTTGCAAATTTTAATGTAAGTTCTTCGTTCTGGTAGTTGTTCTTTCCCACATACATATGGAAGCCGTCGGAGGAGAGATAGTGGAAGGGCTTGCTCTTTGCCGGCTTCCTGTCCTTCTGCCTGCCTTTGTTCCCATGGCGCCGCACATACCCGGTTTCCTCTAATTCCCGGCGAATGGCGGCAAGGTCCGCCTCCTGGGTGGCAATGTCCAGGGCATTGCTGATGGAGTTCAGATGGTCAATTTCTTGGGAGGTTTCCTTGATCTGCTCGCTTAGGGCCTCCATGGTGCGTTTTAGCTTTCCGTAGCGGTCGAAGTATTTTTTGGCATTCTCCACTCCGGATTTCGTCTCATCCAGAGGGATGGTGATAGATTCTCCCGTGTAGTAGTTGTCGCAGGTCAGGCTCTTTTCCCCGCCCTGCAGGGAGTAGCCATAGGTGGTGAGCAGTTCCCCATATACTTTGTATTTGTCCCGTTTCTCTGTATCCTTTAGTTGTTTCTTCTGCAGGTCGTATTTTTTTAGGGAGCGGTCTAGGGCGGTTTTGGTGATTCGCCGCAAATCCGCAGATTTCTGGTGAATCCGTCCCAATGCCTCCTTGGTGTGATAGTAGTCGTAAAGCATCTGGCTGGTGCTCTCATATATGTTTTCGGTATATTTTCCATCCTTCTGGTAGCCCGTCAATGCCAGAGCCGCAAATTCTTTGGGGGCGTCTCCTTGGTAGAGGGTATGGATGTGGAATGCTTTATTCTTGATATCATGGACCATCTCTGTGAGATTGCGGAATAGGTGCAGTTTCTCTCCTTGGGATAGTTGGGTGGTGCTGGAGGTCTCTGACAGGGAGGAGCGGTAGAGGAGCTCGTTTGCCATCACCGGGCTAAAACCAATCAGACCCTGATAAATTGCCTTGTCTGGGGACAGGGGGCGCGCCATCACTTGGAAAAATTCTTCCTGGGACAGGGTGAGCGGGTTGTATTTTCCCTCCTGCTTTGGTATGAAGTATTTTCTTCCGGGAAGGACTTCCCGCACGGAGCTTACTAGGAGGGAGATGTGCTTGATGCTGTCTATGATGGTGTCTTTCTCGTCGCAGAATATGATGTTGCTGTGCTTGCCCATCAGTTCCACGTACAGGCGTTTCTCGCAGAAATCCCCCATCTCATTCAGGTGCTCCAAATCAAAGCAGATTACCCGCTCCAAATCTATCTGCCGGATGGCCTTAATCTTGCAGTTATTCAAGTGCTTTCGCAGCACCATGCAGAAGGTGGGAGCCTGAAGGGGGGATGCTTGGTTTTCCTCTGTGAGGTAGAGGAGGGGGAGGCTGGGGTTTACGGAGATTACCAGCCGCTCTTGGGAACGCAGGGTTTTGCCCTCCTCATCCTTTCGGGAGTTCTTGATCGTGAGAAGCAGCTTGTCTGCCTCGGTCTGCGCTATTTTGGTGATGCGGGCGCCGGTAAGTTTTTCCTGGAGCTCTGCCACCAGACTTGCGATTACAATTCCGTCAAATGCCATGATTCTTCCGTCCTTTCTGTGCATAATCTATTTCTATGTGGAGCGAGTGTGCCGGTCACGAAGTGAACAGTAATCAGTATAGCACATCATGTATGCTTTTGCAGCACGGTAAACGCATGCTTTATAAATAATCTATAAACAAATTTTTCTTCTTTTTCT
>CASGVX010000214.1 GCA_949346185.1 uncultured Lachnospiraceae bacterium | reverse complement strand
CAATGTTCTCCAATATCTTCATGCAATTATGAACAAGGAATGGCTCCAGTATGAGCAAAAGAATGAGATGATAGAAAACAAAGTGAACGAGGTGCTGAATCATGGATTATAGAATGCCATTGTATATTCAATTACAGGACATCATTATCAAGAAAATAGAAGAGAAGCAATATTTGCCTGGAGAGGCCATACCCAGCGAGAGGAAGATGGCAGAAGCCTATGGGGTAAACCGCATGACGGTAAAGCGGGCGGTGAATAAGCTGGTGGAGCAGGAATATCTGTATCGCAAGCAGGGGGCGGGAACCTTTGTGGCTAAGAGGGATAATAAGAAGATAGATTTGGACTACGCCAATGAGACAGGCAATGCGGGCATCAGTGCTATCTTTCGGGAAAAGGGCATTAAAATATTCAATAAGGTGCTGGGGACGGGGGAAATCTGCGATAGCAGATACATTAATTACAAGCTCGCCATGGAAGAGGGAGAAGTGGCATGGGGGCTGCACCGGGTGCGCATTGGAGATGATGTTCCGGTGGCCGTAGAGTATACATATGTCCCGAAGGATTATTTCCATGACATAGAGAATTTTGATTTTTCAAAGGTATCTCTGTATGATTATATGGAGTCCCATGGCCATATGCCGGTACATTTCATACAGAATCTAATCATCTGCGAGGCCAATGAAAAGATAGCGGATTTGCTGGATGTGAAAAAGGGTACTGCCATATTTAAGATCGAGTATCAGGGAGCAGATCAGGATTACAATGTGGTAGAATACACGAAAAGTTATATCAATCCCGAATTTGCAGAGTTTAAATTTGCCACGGATACGGAGTAGGCTTTCGGTGTCCCATGTCATGTCAGCCTGTGAATGCCTGTCAAGCTCTCCCTGCAAAAATCCCCTAAATTCCTGGATTCCGAGGATTTAGGGGATTTTGTGTTGATAACTTCTTTTAATAATTCAATTCCACCCGCACCAGATTTTCCAGCAGTTCCGCAGAATCAAAATTCTCATTGGAAATCACCGTGTACTCGATGGCGTCTGGCGCCACGGCTCGGTAGTAGATGCCGGCATCCTCGTAGGAGGAGTGGAGGCGGCAGTTTTTCTTGTAGGCATCGAAAATGCTCATTTTTCCACTGGCGGCCTCTGAACGGGGGGTGTAGTAGATGGCAAAATCCTCGGTGGAGGCGTCGCACAGGTAAGTCCATTTGTTGTAAGGCAGCGTGGTGTCCGATATCATCTGGAAGGTGTTCTTTTTCTTGTATCCGATATAGAAACGGAAACGGATGTCGGAGGTGTCAGCATTGATATCTTGGCTCAGAGGCATAATGACCTTGATGCGTCCTCCAGGTCTGCCCTCCAGCAATCCGAACGCCACGCCGGTTTTTCCGGTGGGCTTGGTGATGGCGCTGATCTCTCCCATTCCCCCGGAAGAAGCACCGTCGGATGGGTCCGAGACGCTCTGGGCAATATCGCTGAACCCGCTCACGCTCTGGGACAGGCCTTCTATGGAAGGGATTCCAGAACTGGAGGATTGCTTCAATGCCTCGATGCCGGAGAGGGCTTTTCCTTTGGCCGGGGTCGGCTTTGGAGCGGCACTCTTCACTTTCGGCTTCTCCTCCTGCATTCCCAGAGCGGGGTGGAGGCGGAAGAAATCCTTTCCGATGCTAATGTCTACCCGGTGGTGCAATTCATCCGCATAGGTTATCATATATGTCTCAAACAATTCTGTCAGAATCTGGGAACGGCTGCCATTGCCCGCTAGGAAGATATGAACGCAGTGAATATCTTTTCCCAATTTACCCTTGAAAGTGGCTTTCAGGCATTCAAAGAAATTGGCGATGCCCAGTTCGATTCGCTTGTGCAGCAGCTTGTCTAGGACTGCCATATTCACATCCAATTCATAGTTTAGCTTTTGTTCCCCGGAGCGGGTAAACAGGGCAATCTTGATTTTGCCTGACTGGTACAGGGCGGCATAGTTCTCATCCCGCTCCCAGAAGGGGCGTAGCTTTTCCATCAGCTGCCTGGTGTTCAGCTTCGCCTCTTGGGAGTCCGTAATCAGAAATTCACTGCCGGGAAATGGCTGGCATTCCGGCGGCAGGGAGAAGGTGATGTTGTCTGCCAGCAGAGCGTCTTGGTTTGCGCGGAACACCTCATAGGCCATCAGCTGCAGAAGGTTTTCTCCGCCAAGGTACTGATCCCCGCCGCTGCCATAGCATTCCAGCACATAATCGTAGCGCCGGCTCTCCGCTTCGCTGGGTATGTGCCAGTGGCCGAAGTCAAAGTCCGTGGTGCCTCCGCCGAAATCAAAGATGCCGTAGTAGACTTCTTTCTCCTGGCCCTCCAAGTCGAATCCGTAAGATTCCAAAGCACAGATTGCATAGGCGGCGGGCTCGGAGGTTCCCTTGATGACCCGAAAATGCTTCATAATCTCCTCGTTGTGAAGGATGGTTTCCGGCAGGGATTTTTTGATGCCCCGATAAAAGCTGTCCACGATTTTTTCGCAGGTGGCGTGTTCAAACGTCACCGGGAAGGACAGCAGGTAATTCATAAAGATGCCGTTGTGCATATTATTGATAGCCAGTCCGATGTAGTAGGCGTAGATTTCAATCGGGTTGAAATCTTCTTCTGTCAGTTCGGAGAAAGGAGGCAGGGAAATGTCATTTCCGGACTTGTCTTTCAGTCGGATTTGGCGTTTCTGGTTGCCGGCCCACTGCTTGATTTCATTGAAAAAAGTATAGTAGTCCGTGCTGGTGCTATTCATCATGCTCCCCACGGCGCTGTGGGAAATGGTGAGGTCTTCCCAGCGAGTGTCCGGCCGTCCCTCTTTCTGGCGGTATAGCTTCATGAAACGCTCGATGTTGATGAGTTCCATCACGGTGGGATTCTCATACTGCTTCAGGTCGGCCTTCTTGGAAAAATGACTGGTGCCGATTCGCATGGGGATGATCCGCTCCCGGTTGTCCTGATATACCACTACTGTGCTCTTGGTGCCGAAGTCGATGCCGATAATGCCGTCATAGTTCACGTCGGCCGCCGGATTCCTAGCAATGAGGGGGGCGTCCAATTTGGCAGTATATTTCACATGGGAATGCTCATCCTGCCACAGCCCCCAGTGCCCCCGGTTGGGGTCGATTAAAATATTCTCATCGTATCTGTCGAAATCAGCCCGTCTCTGATCCGAACTCAGCAGGTGTTCTTTCACAATCTGCAGGGAGGCAGGCGACAGGTTGTCCAAGGTGATGGTTTTTTCATTGACGTTGTACAGGAAGGAGGCATCCTCCTCGTCGAAGAGGAAGTTAGCTTTTCCGTCCAGCACGCTCTGTAAAATGATAGTATCCTGTATCCGCACTACATCCTTCTCCCACAGGAAGCAGTCGGGCGTGGTTTGATACAGAGAAATCACATGCTGGTAAGCGGTGGCCAGATTCTCCGGCAAATCCTCCGGAATCAATTCATGTTCCAGCCAGAAGTGCAATGTCATAGCCGGAGGGATGGAGGAACTGTCCATGCCGTTCAGGCGGTACATGGGAATGTGGTAGGCCTCCGTTTTGGAAAATCCGTTCCAGCGCTTGGAGTGGATGCCATCGGCATGGAATGCTTTGTGGAAGTCCATCACGGTGAAATAACCGTCGAAGAGGTACTCTGGACAATGCTGGTATATTTTATCAAACTTTCCTGCAAATGCAGTTTTAAATTCATTGGGGGTCATCAGCGTGCCGGTATATTTATCAAATTCATTGTGGAAAGTAATGGGGTCATAGGGGCGGTTCAGCGGGCAGTGCCCTAGGTCAAACTGATTGAGGTCGGGAAAAAGCGCCGCTATTGCATTGTTATACAGGAGATGTCGATTGCCCATGTAATACCAGCCAGACTGTCTGTCGTGTTCGCGGATATAAGCCAGCACGCCGTCGAAAAATGACGTGAGGAGGGCGGTCTGCTTCTTGATCAGGGTGGGGATATGTTCTTCCACTACCTCGGTAAAGAGTTCCTCTCCGATAGCAATCTTATCCACTTGTTTCGTTGTGATGTTCATATGTACCTCCTAAAATTCCAAATAAATATTTATTCGTTGATTTCGACGACGGCTTTTTTAATGACTTCTCCGGTAAAGGCATTCACAAGGCCGGGCAGCAGCACCTTTGATATTTTCCCGGCGGGCTTGCTGTCCTGGGTTCGGATGTGGAGGTCGAAATCAAAAGAATCCCCCTCTGATACCGCAAGATAGTCGATGACAGGCGAGTCGTTGGTGCCGTTGTACAGCCGGACGATG
>CASGVX010000213.1 GCA_949346185.1 uncultured Lachnospiraceae bacterium | reverse complement strand
TGTTCTGAGATGAGAATTAAATGTTAAATGACATGGAATAAAGAACAATAAAGAATGTGTTAGTCAAACCCTTCCCTTTTTTCTATAAAAAAGTGATTTTTGGCTGATATTTATTGTTCAGAATATCCGGCTCGTTCATGTAAGAACCAATGGACACAGGATGCTCCAAATCCAAGGCAGAATACGCCGCATCATACGTCCCCACAAATCGCCGCACCGCCTCGTCCGATGCGAAGACCTTGCTATTGCGCTTCTGATGGCTGGTAAAAAAGCCATCAAATCCTACGATGATGGGAAGTTTCACCCTCTCCGCCAGCCTGAGGGCACAGATATTGAAGTCATAAACCTCCTGGGGAGTATTGGCAAAAAGAATCATCCAGCCAGTATTCAGGGCATACATAATATCGCTATGGTCTCCCTTGATGCACAGGGGACCGGACACCGTCCTGCATGCCACATTCATGACCATGGGGAACCGGGTGCCTGACTGCACCGGGAACTGCTCTATGGCATATAGAAGCCCATTGGCGCTGGTGGCATTAAACACCCTGCCGCCCCCGGCAGAGGCGCCGTAACAAATCCCCGCCGCACTATGCTCTCCCTCCGCCGCAATCAAAGAAATATCATGCTCCCCATCCGCCTTCATCTGATCCAAGAACTCTGCGATCTGGGTAGATGGCGTGATGGGATAATACCCCATCACATGATAATTGATCTGCTTCGCCGCATAGGCCGCCAGTTCATTTCCACTCTCAAATAAATCTCTCTGCTGCTCCATATATCACTCCATTTCTGCAAGGCAAACTTTCTTTGCCCATGCTCTCTGCCCATATTGCAACGCTGTGCCCACAACGCACCTCCATAAGTTCTGTTTATGCCTCGCCGCCATCTATTCTCTTTTCTGTCATGTAGGATTCGCTGGTCACATAGGAATTGGCTCCCACCTCCTCATACTCCATGGACGACGGAAGCAAGTCCTGATTCCTCAGTGCATATTCCGGTGCGGGATTCTCCCGCTCCACACCTGAGACAAGGGCATTCGTGGGACAGACATCCACGCACCGCAGACACCCCTTGCAGTGCCGGTAATCTAACCCCATATTCACCATCGCCTCCCTTCCCTGATATTCTCCCTTGGCAAATTGAAATACCATATCCGGGCAGGTGGTATCACACAGGCCGCAGTTTATGCAGCGATCCTTGATGAATAGAGGAATATACCCCTCCCTGGAGGGAGATAGGTCATTGGACACCGAGGAACCAAAACAGGGATTTACCCCGCCAATGGGCGCATTAGCATAGCCCCACTGACTCTGGATTTCCCGGTAGGAAACATATTCGTAATCCGACGGCGGAAAGTGCTTTCCCTCAAGTTCCTCATATCCCCGCTTGATTCCCGTCAAATTAGCTTCCAGCAGAGCGGGGTATTTTTTTCCGATAGTTTCCCTGGCAATATCCCCCGCCGCTTCCAAAGGAATAAAGCCGGACACCTTGGCGATGGCTCCCAGCATGACCATATTGACCCTAGTCTTTGACTCCATCGCTATTTTCAGGGCATCCACGCAATAGACGGTTCCCCCATACAGTCTGAGCCTATGGCGGATTTCATCCGGGGGCGCGTCGGTGTTGACCACGATCTTGGTATCCTCCGTCACCCCTGCCGTCACCTGGCCTTTCCCAATCATAGCTTCGTGAAACAGCCCCAGGATGTGGGGATTTTCCACCGGCGAGTTAATGCCAATCTCTCTGTCCCTGTGGCTGTACCGTATAAAAGCCTTTACCGGAGACCCCCTCTTTTCCGAGCCGTAACTGGAAAAACTGGCAGCATTCAAATCCAACTGATTCGCTCCCAGCTCGCCCAGCATTTTCCCACAGAGATTCGCCCCCAGTCCTCCAATGCTCTCCAGTCGAATTTCAAAATAACCATTTTCATTTTTGATGGGCAGTTCCACCTGATATGCCATCTCATCACCCCTTCTTTCCTAGCACAGCCCGCAAACAAGCCTTTTATTTGCTATTCCATGCGAACTCTATCCGCTATGCCCAAACACAAATCTTCATAGCATGCAATATTGCCTTTGTGAAATGTTCGTTATACATCATGCTGCTGTTACTAAATCTTCTCAAAATCCTGTGCCCCATGCTTGCACAATGGGCAGATATAATCTGGCGGAAGTTCCTCCCCCTCGTAGATATAGCCGCACACCTTGCACCGAAAGCCGGTCTTGTCAGTTTTTTCCGGCTTTGGCTTTACGTGCTTCTGATAATAGTCATAGGTCACAGAATTTTCTCCGCCCAGCACCTTGGCAGCCGTCACATCGGCTAGAAACAAGGTATGGGTGCCGCAGTCAATCAAATCCGATACACTGCCGGAGAGAAATGCGTTGGCTCCCTCAGCCAGATAATAGATTCCGTTTTCAGACCGATGGCAGTTCTTGTAACCGGCAAACTTGTCCACCTTCTTCCCGCTCTGATAGCCAAAATGCTGATACACCCCAAAAGGACAGCCTTCCGTCAGCACGGACAAGTTAAACTCCTTCGTGTATTGAATGATATCGTGGGTGAGATTCTGCTTATTTACCGCCACCAGCACCCGATTGGGCGCAGCAGTCACCTGCATCGCAGTATTAACGATGCAGCCATTGTCCTGCGCCCCCTTGGCCGTCAGCAAATAAAGCCCGTACCCCAGCTTAAACATCGCAGCATTGTCTATCAAAGAACCACTTCCTTTCGATTACCTTTTTTCCTCCTGGCGGATTTCCCAGTGGATTAGAAATGTCAGAGCGGCGCGCAGTACGATAATTCCCGCTACCACCCCCAATTCTTCCCATTCCCGCACAACCACCGTCCGCAGGATCTCGCTTCCCAGCTTAAATTCCAGCCCCATGGCCATTCCCTTCGCCAGAATCAGGCGGGTATCTGGATTTTTCCTGATATAGCATAGGAACCCTCTCACGCCAGAGGCAATGAGTACCCCTACACCGATAAACTCAAAGAGGAGAATCGCCCCCTCCACTGTGTATTTCAATAAAATATCTATATATTCCATGATGCTCCTTTCCCATTAAAATATACCCAATTCATATCATTTTTAACAAACTTTTTGCCGATATAGGAAGAATACCCCGCTGCAGACAGCGGGGCATGGTTTAACTATTCTTCTTAAGGAGATAACATTTCCCATGCACGAGCAAAAGGACACCAGCGCACTGATGTCCTAGTTTATACCTTTTTATTTCCCTCGGGCTAGTCGTCTCATGCATGGGGAATATCTGTATATTCCGAAATCTCCCTGCTGATTGTCGCCAAATCGGAGACGCTCAGATCATGGACAGAGGCATGTCCCGTGATTCTGGCAAACATCTTCAGTTCGTCCCTTGAGACATTGAGAAAATTGGACACCCGCCTTGCAGCGGCATCCACCTTCAGCCTGGCGCGAAGTTCCGGCTCCTGAGTCGCTATACCTACAGGGCAATTACCCGAACCGCAGATACGGTATTGCTGACATGCCGCTGCAATCAGAGCCGCAGAAGCAATGGCTACCGCATCCGCACCCATGGCAAGGGCTTTGGCAAAATCCGAAGATACCCGCAATCCCCCAGTAATCACTAGGGAAATGTCAGAGCCAAGGGCATCCAGATATTTCCTTGCCCGATGCAGCGCATAAATCGTAGGAACCGAAGTGGCTTCCCGCAGCATCAAGGGACTGGAACCCGTGGCGCCACCCCTGCCGTCAATGGTAATGAAGTCTGGCTCCGCAAAGACGCAGTATTCCAAATCCCGCTCAATCCGCCCCGCAGCAATTTTTATGCCGATGGGTCTGCCGTCAGACCTTCTGCGCAGCATGGAAACCATCTCCCGCAAGTCTTCCCTGCTGTTGATTTCCTCAAATTTGCTAGGACTCTGGATATCCTCCCCAGGATTTCTCCCTCGAAGGGATGCGATTTCCTCCGTCACCTTCTCTCCCGGCAAATGGCCTCCCATCCCCGGCTTCGTCCCCTGACCGATCTTTATTTCAATGGCATCCGCCCCTCTGAGGTTTTCATCCGTCACGCTATATTTATTGGGGATATATTCAAAGATATACTTATAGGCCGCATCTCTCTCCTCCGGCAGAATGCCGCCCTCCCCGCTGCACATGGCAGTCTTGGCCATGGCAGAGCCTTTGGAAAGCGCCACCTTAATCTCTCTGGACAGCGCCCCGAAAGACATGTGGGATATGTACACCGGACTGTCAAGCACCATGGGACGCTTGGCATTCTTCCCAATCACCG
>CASGVX010000212.1 GCA_949346185.1 uncultured Lachnospiraceae bacterium | reverse complement strand
AAAAAGAAGAAAAATTTGTTTATAGATTATTTATAAAGCATGCGTTTACCGTGATCGAATCGTTAATACGTCTATTCTTTTCCCTGAAAAAGTGTTAAAATAAGTTCTAACGGACTTATCATCAAGTTGCTTTGCAAAATCTTGTGATATTTTACTTCCGAAGTAATACAATCCCAGCCATAACAGAAGGAAATGTTCCGTCTCGTTATATTTTCTTATAAGAGACATCCCATTTCTTCTCCATGAATGGTTGCAAAAAGGAGGATCCCATGGAATTTGAACTGACAGAAGATTTTCTCACGGGCATCGAGCAGATTGACAGGGAACATGCCCGCCTAATTCAAATCATAAACCACACCAACCAGATTTTAGAGCAGGAAAATACGGACATCCAGATAATCGCCAAAAATCTGGTAAAGGAACTGACGGAATATACCGTCACCCACTTCCGCCATGAGGAAGAATACATGGAGAAAATCAACGACCCGGAACTTCCTCTCCAGAGAATAGAGCATGCCACATTTATAAAAAGGGTGAAGCAAATTCCCATTGATGACAGCATCAAGGTAAGAGATCTGGAGGAAATGATTCAGTTTCTCGTCCGCTGGCTTTTCCGCCATATTCTGCACAGCGACCGCATGATTGGAAAAGTTGCGCCCAAAGATACTCAGGAAGATCCCTTTGCCTTCACAGAAAAATATTTTACCCATATTTCCGTGATTGACGAGGAACACAGAAAATTATTTGACATCATCCGGGAGGCAGACAGCCTGATCCACAATACCCTGCTCCACGACAAGTATGACAAGATTATTGCCATATTAGAGCAGCTCAGGGAGTACACAGAAACCCATTTTGCCCATGAGGAAAAATACATGACGGATATCGGCTACCCGGATTTATCTTTTCAGATTACCACGCATACCGCCTTTATTGACAAGCTGGCATCCATCGATTTCCACGAGCTGGAATCCATGGATGATCACCAGCAGGAGTATCTGGAAGACCTCATCAAATATCTTTTGAATTGGCTGTCAGAACATATTTTGGGTGCCGACAAGCTCATAGGCCAGTGGGAGGAGCGGAACAGAAAGGAGAAAAACTCATGATATTTCAGTTGACAAAGGATTATCTTACCGGGATAGCGTTGCTTGACAGGGAACACGCAAAGCTATTTCATATCATCAATGAAACCAGTGCCATGCTGGACAGCAACGCATGGGACATTCAGTTTCTGGCCGCAAACCTGCTGCAGGAACTGAGCGAATACGCCGCCACCCACTTCCTTCACGAGGAAGAATACATGGAGAACATCCATGACCCGGAACTCTCCCTCCAGAAAATGGAACATGCGGCCTTCATACGCCACATCCACAATTTTCCCATCCATGAGGACATCACCCTGGAGGATTTGAACGAACTCATTCAGTTCCTTGTCCACTGGCTTTTCCGCCATATCCTGCACAGCGACGGCATGATTGGCAAAGTTCCAGAGAAGGAGGAGCCTGAAGAAAACTCTTTTGCATTCACTGAAAAATATATGACAGGGGTTTCCTTTGTGGACGAAGAGCACAGGCAACTCTTTGCCATCATCGATCAGGCAAATACCCTGGCCCGGAATCAGCGGATTCAGGAAAATATCGATCAATATGATGAAATTATAGACATTCTGCATAACTTGCGGGAATATACGGAAAAGCATTTCCGCCACGAAGAAGAATACATGCAGGAAATCGGCTACCCTCAATTATCCGTCCAGCAGAAGGCGCACAAGGCATTTATAAACAAGATGGCCAATGTGGATTACAACGAGCTGGAATTTATGGATGACCAGCAGGAATTTCTCTTGGACTTGATTGAATATCTGCTCTACTGGCTGTCCTCCCATATTATGAATCTGGATAAGGAGATGGGCAGATGGGCAGCCTCCCATAATGACCCATCCTGATTCCCACAAAATCGCAGGGAGGGCGCAGGAGGCAGACCCCTTGCCAAAAAAAAGAAACCACATACAACGAGAGGATACAATCATGTCATTTAAACTAAGCAAAGAAAACATAGGCCAAATAATCTTCATGCTGGCATCTGTGGTTGTCATGGGATTTTCCCTGTCCATCCTAGTACTCACCAGTTTCGGCACCGATCCCTGCTCCGCCATGAACTATGGGGTATCCGGGGCGATCAGCGCCTCTGGCATGCTGAAAATATTTGGAATAAACGTCATCAGCTTTGGTACCTACCAGCTCCTTTTTAACTTATCGTTAATCATTATAGTCATCCTATGCAAACCCTCCCTGATTGGGTGGGGTACCTTGGGAAATATGATTGTGGTGGGATATACCGCAGATTTCTTTGCCTGGTTCTGGCATCATGTCTGTGGCATTCCCCCAGCGCTGCCCCTGGCAATCCGGCTGGCAATCCTAGTGCCAGGACTGATTCTGTTCGTTTTATCAGCGGCATGCTACATGCATTCCGGGCTGGGAATGGCTCCTTACGACGCCATCCCCTTTATCATCAGTGAAAAGGTCACGGAAAAGACTGGAAAAGACAGTTTCCGCATCATCCGACTGGTTCAGGATTTCCTCTGCACTATGATTGGCGTCCTCACCGGAGGGGCTTATGGGCTGATGACCTTTCTCATGGTGCTCACTCTGGGACCCGTGGTTCAGTCAGTGGGAAATTTCCTAACCCGCCATGACAGAGAAGCGACAGATTGACAAGGGCGAAGAACTCCCATTCTTCGCCCTTTTTATCTGAATATATTCCAGACAATCCCTACTCTCTATTTTTTCAAGGATTCCTCCTGCAGCTTGTCAAACTCCGCCATGCACTCATCCACCGTGGCGCCAGTTAGCAGCTTTCTGACAATCAGGCAGGTATTCCCCCACTGCTCCACCTTCATGCCAGCATTAGAGCCAAGGACGTAGACATTATCCATGACTTTGTCATACAGTGGTTTGAGCGCGGGGATGCACTCCACCTCCACATTTTTAGAAGGGGAGATTACCTTGTTGGTCTCAGCATACTTTTGAAGAGCCTCGTCAGAGAGAATGGTATTCAAGACCTTTTTCGTATCCTCCATATGCTCTGCCTCTGCACTGATGCCATAACCCGTGATCGACATCACAGGCATCTGCCCCCTGCTGCTGGGAAAACCCGTCACCTTCAGTTCAAAATCCGGTTTTCCATAGGCCGTCTCCGCATTCGCTGCCCCCCAGTAAGCCATGACAATGGGCGTTTTCTGGGCGAGAAAATCTTTCCCCTCCCCCTCAATCGCCTCGTAGGTATAGGCTAACTCGGCGTCTACATACCCAAGATCTATCAATTTTTTCAAAAATTCAAAGCCGGGGCGCATATAGTCACTATACTTTGCCTTCCCGCTATTCAACGCTTCAATCTCAGCCTCTGCATTCCCCCCATTATACAAATCTGCATACGCCTGGGCAAAGACAAAATTTTCCAACCACCAACGGTTTGCCCCAACGGGAGTCTTGATTCCATTTTCCTGGAATACCTTACAGCAGTTCAAAAATTCCTCCGGCGTCTCCGGCAGAGAGAGTTTATATTTGTCAAATAAGTCTTTGTTTAGAAATAATCCGTGAGCCACCACCTCCTGAGGAACCGCCACCAGCTTTCCATCCACCGTATTGGCTGTCTTGACCACATCTCTCAGATTCCTAGTACTGTCTAACGGGGACAGGTCTAACAGTCTTCCTTCCTCCCCCAATATCTGGATGGTATCCGGATTCAAGAGATACAGATCGTCCATATTATTGCGCACCCTGTCCAGAGTGACATCATCGTAAGTCTTCTCCTGATAGTTTTCTGCGGTGTAGGTTCTGTACTCCACCGTCAGGCCATGCTCCTTTTCTGCCATGCCCACAGTGATGTCAAAAGCCGTTCTGGCAATATTGTCAGCATCGGGATTTGATTTCTCCATGGGGCCGAAAAGATTGACCACCTCGCCACTGTCTTTCTTCGATGACACCAGATTTTCGTCAGATTGTCCCTTTCCCCCGCAGGCTGTCAGGACAATGGCGGCAACCCCCGCCAGACAAATGACAGAAATCCTCCTCATGCCTTCCATCCTTCTCTCATGCGTCACTCTTTTCTTCATACCCTATTCCCTTCCCTTTACATATAGGTTTACTATTCTCTTTAACAACTCCATATCAATAGGCTTCGCCATATGCACATTCATGCCTGCCGCCAGAGCCTCCCTCTCGTCCTCTGCAAAGGCGTTCGCCGTCATGGCAATAATGGGGATCTTCCCTGCGTCTTCCAGCTC
>CASGVX010000211.1 GCA_949346185.1 uncultured Lachnospiraceae bacterium | reverse complement strand
ACATCTGCTTCTATTCATGGTCAATGTGAAAAAATCCATATGCAAAAAAAGAGCCGTTCCTCATGAACCACTCTTTTTTCGCATATAGTCAAAGTCCACATATATCAAAAGGTACAGAATCCTTCTAGCACTGAAAACCCTTGCTATCTCTGGTAGGGGTTATTCTGCCTTCCATTTCCTCCAAAGAACCCATTTCCGTCATTCTGGCCGCCATTGTTGTCGCTGCCGCCGTTATTCTCATTGCCGCCATTGTCCTGGGACTGGGTGCTGTCAGATTTCTTTCCCAATGTCACGGTCAGGGTCTTTTTCTTATATTCTCCATTGTCGGAACGCTTCACTACCACTTTCACTTTGGTGCCCGCCTTTGTCTTGGCGATTCTCTCCTGCAGACCAGACATGGAAGTAATCTCCCTTCCATTAAATTCCACCACGAAGTCCCCCTTCTGAATCCCTGCCTTCTCTGCCGGAGAGCCCTCGGATACCTCGGAGATAAAGGCTCCCTTAGGCATATTGTAGTATTCCGCATATTCGGATGCTACATCCGTGCCCTTGATGCCCAGATAACCCTGCTCATCCTCGGAAATCTGCTCTGCCTGCATGATCTCATTGATTATCGGCACGGCAGTGGACACCGGAATGGCAAAGCCCATGCCCTCCACCTGCTCATCCGCATACTTGGCAGAGTTGATGCCGATGACTGCGCCGGAGGCATCTACCAGTGCGCCGCCGCTATTGCCGGGATTGATGGCGGCATCTGTCTGAATCAGCTTCATGGTCACATCCTCTCCTGCCACTTCCCTGTCTTTGGCACTGATGTATCCCACCGTCACGGAGGTACCATACCCCAGAGCATTTCCAATGGCAATCGCTTGGTCTCCCACCTTTACTTTATTGGAATCCCCTAGGGTAGCCACCTTGATCTTATTGATGGTATCCTTCTTCAGCTCGCTCATGGGAATTCTAACCACCGCCAAATCCGCATCCGAATCCGTCCCCTTCACTGTGGCCGTGCACACCGTGTCGTCATAAAATTTCACGGATACCTTGGAGGCATCTGCCACCACGTGATTGTTGGTGGCCACATACATTTCCTTGCTGTTCTGTGCCACGATGATGCCAGAGCCGCTCCCGGTGGCCTCCTGATTATAGGTTCTTCCGAATAAATCCCGCTGAGTCTCTGTCACTGTCACGTCAATGGCCACAATGGAGGGCAGTACATTTTCCGTCACCTGGGACACATTGCCGGAGGCATCGCCCGTACTTGTGGATTTCAGCGTGGTGGTCTGGGGCAATGACTCTTTCACCTTCTCCTCCATCACACTGGAGCCCACCGTCTGATTGTATAAATAATTAACTCCCTGAAATGATGCGCCTCCCACGATGCCAAACACTGCTGCGCAAGCAGCCACCCGAATAAGATCTTTTCTTGTCATATGAATCTCTCCTTCCATTTTCATGTATATTTCAAAGTGTCTATTGATTACTTCGGCGGTTAAATATCGCAATTTTTACTATGCAAAATCTTGCGACATTTAACTTCCAAAGTAATGCATAGCCATCTGTGTTTTACAATATCCATGTTAATGGCAAATTATGAAGGACTTGTGTTTTGAATTTGAAGAATCTGTGAAAAGGTTCACCGAATCACCCGCCTGTCTGTCACCAGAATATCCGGCCTCCAGTCATAATCATCCACCACCAGTCTCTCCACCACTTGGAAATCATAGGCTATGGCCACTGTCACCAGACCCGCTCCCGCCTCCTCCGCAAGATAGCGGTCATAGTAGCCGCCCCCATAGCCCACCCGGTTCCGATGGCGGTCAAAAGCCAGTCCCGGCAGGAGCATCACTCCCCCTTCCCCCCGCACCAGATGCGTCTCAGGCGGTTCTGGGATCCCCTGAAAACCGGGCTCCAACTCTTCCAGATGGGCAATCTGATAGAATGCCATGTCCTCCCCGGAAACCTTAGGTACTGCCACCAGCCTTCCCTGCTGCAGAAACGTGGATAGCAGGGAAAGGGTATCCGCCTCTGTCCCATAGGATACAAAAGAATACATAGTCCCTGCCCGCTCCACTTCCTCCAATGCCAAGAGATTTTCCCTGATGCGCCGATTGCGCTCCCGCCTCTCCCGGCTTGACATCTCTTTCCTTCTCTGTCGCATCATTTCTCTGGCTTCTTTCTTTGTCATTGCTTCCCCTTCCCTTCGGTTCCGAAGTCATCCGTCAATGGATTCTTTTCTTCTTTCTATTTTTCCCGGCACTAACCACCGTCCCGTCAGGATTAATTACTGTCACATGCTCCAGCTGGTTCCGCACATTATTTCTAATGGTATCAATATATTCCTGGCGAAGCGTCTGCTGTTCCTTCTTCTCCTCCTCTGTCAGTCCCTCCCCCTTCGATTTATGGTACAACTCGTTGATTCTGGTAATCTTCTTCTCATCCATCGTCCAATTCCTCTCTTTCTGTCATCACGCTTCCACATCATCTCTGCAGGCTTCAATCACCATCTCCGCCACCCGGATGCCATCCATGGCTGCGGAAGTGATTCCCCCGGCATAACCCGCGCCCTCTCCGCAGGGATACAGCCCCCGGATACTTCCCTGCAGAGAATCATCCCGCAGAATCCGCACTGGGGAGGAGGTTCTGCTCTCTATGCCCGACAGGATGGCATCCTCCCTGTCAAAACCCTGTATTTTCCTGCCAAAGGCGTCCATCCCCTCCGCAATGGCATCTCCCACCCCCGCCGGCAGGATTTCCCGCACGCTCCCCAAGGCATAACCACCCTTCATGGCGGGCAGAAATCCCCCGAAAGTAGTGCTCTTCCTATTTTGGATAAAGTCTCCTAGCAATTGCACCGGAATCCTTCCTCCGGCCTGACGGAATGCCAATTCCTCATATTTCCTCTGAAATGCAATGCCCGCCAGCACGCTAGGATTCTCAAAATCCTCCGGCGTCACCGTGGCTATGATGGCACTGTTGGCATTATCCCCATCCCTGTCATGAAAACTCATGCCGTTGACTGCCAGCCTTCCCTCCTCAGAGGAGGCATTCACCACATACCCTCCGGGACACATGCAGAAGGAATACACGCCCCTGCCGCCCCTGGCCTGATAGGTCAATTTGTAATCTGCCGCCGGCAGCGCCTGATAATTATCCCCGTACTGGCAGCGCCCAATCATTGCCTGGGGGTGCTCCACCCTGACGCCCACCGCAAAAGATTTTGGCTCCATATGGATTCCCCGCTCATAGAGCCGACCAAAGGTATCTCTAGCGCTGTGGCCTGTGGCCAGAATCATATGACGACAGGGTTCCGTCCATGTTCTGCCCCCGCTCTCCAGCAACACAGATGTCAGCCGTTCCTCTTCCGCCTCCACATCAGCCAATTTTGTCTCAAAGGAAAATCTGCCTCCCAGACGGACAATTTCTTGACGGATATTGCGCACCACATCCTTTAGCAGGTCGGTGCCAATATGAGGTTTTTGCAGATACAGAATCTCCCCCGGCGCGCCAAACTCCACAAACGTCCGCAAGACCTGCCGATTTCTCCCAGATTTGTCCTTCACCAAGGTATTCAGCTTGCCATCGGAAAAAGTTCCCGCTCCCCCCTCGCCAAACTGCACATTGCTCTCTGGGTTCAACACGCCCGTCTCCCAAAAGGCATCCACAGCCTGCTGCCGCTTTTCCACCTGCTGCCCCCGCTCTACCACATGGGGAGCGATACCTGCACGGGCAAGGGTGAGGGCGGCAAACATTCCTGCCGGGCCAAATCCCACCACGAGAGGGGAGAATCGTCTCCCCCTTGCCCCATGATCAATTCCCGATATGGAATGCGCCGTTGTGCCCCCAGCGCGGGCATCATCATTGGATGCCGTAGAAAATCCTTTGTCGCTGGAAAGAATTACCTTCTCCCTTTCCGGACACTTTTTCAGAATCTTGGGATATCGGCGAAGCAATGCCAGCTCATTCCCAGACTGAAAATCCACTTGGTAAATCATCTGCAAATCCTGCTTCTTCCTGGCATCCACAGATTTTCGCAAAATCTGCATATCCCGGATCTCCCCGGGATTGATTTTCAAAAGCTTCGCCAGAGCCAGCCCCACAAGCCTGCGCTCCTGCTCGCCAATGACTCCCGATTTCACCAAATCTGCCGGAGCCTTTTCTATCAATTTCCTCACAGGCACTTTCACCTGATTGCTATGTAACATCTCTCGTCACCCTTTCGATTGTGCCAACCCTTAGGAACTGTTAAGAAATAAATCTTCACATTTTGCTTGCTGGAATCTCCATCT
>CASGVX010000210.1 GCA_949346185.1 uncultured Lachnospiraceae bacterium | reverse complement strand
CGCTCCAGTATGTCCGGGGCCTGATAGACTTTCATCTTCGCCTTCTACGACGATGTCAGCATCTCCTCCCATATCTATGCGTCAGCACCGGGAGAGCCGGTAATCAGGGAAGCCTTTGCACTTCTGGCAGATCACCTGGCAGAGCCCCACGGTATGTCAGCCACCCTGTCGGAACTGCTCTTGCAAAAAAATGGCGCATCCTATTCCTACCAATGGGAGAGCAATTTCAAATCAAAATACATGAAAATATATGGTGGCAGAGCCCGCATTTATAGCACCAACGTACTGACTTGGGATTACGGCCTGGGCACCACTATCGCCGCCGTCCACAGGGAGCCTCCCCAGCTGGTGGAGAGAGACGGGGAACGCTGCTGCGAGGTGAACGCCTTCTACTACCACACCCTGCAGAAACTGACCCGGGATTACCTACTTTACAAGAAGGATCAGGCAAGGCAGGACGTGTCCAAGCAGAATGTAAGGTTACAGAAAAAAATCGCCTACTTCCGGGGAAGAGTTGCGGAGCAGGTAGAGGAAATGGAGACGCAGACTAAGAGAATCAAGTTGCTGAAGGAAAAGAACGCCCACTATCTCTCCCTGATCAACGACATCAAGAGACGAAAGCTGGTATGGCTGGCCTACCGCATCTCCATGAAATTCTCCCCGCCAAAGGAAGATGTGCTTCCTGCATTAGCGAAAGAAGCGGATGATAGGAAATACGAATAATCGTTATATGCGTAGATTGATCTTAAACATGAATAAAGGTAGAAAGAGGAGAGACATGAACGAAACTAAAACAAAACCAATCAGATATGGCCTGTGCTTTTTGTTGATTGCAGCTCTTTGCTGGCTATTTCCCTATTCTGGGGACGACTGGGCATGGGGGAGCGAAATAGGCATGGAACGTCTCAATGTCTGGTTTGACAACTATAATGGACGATATGTGGGCAACCTGATTGAAATGGCAATGACTCGCTCAAACCTTGTCAAAACATTCATCATGGGATTTTGCCTTACCGGAATCATTTACCTTGCAGAACGCATCATCAGGCAGAAATGGGCATTTTATATATCCTGCCTCGCCCTGCTGCTCATACCAAGGCCAATCCTGCGCCAGGCAATTGTCTGGTCCGCAGGATACTCAAATTATGTGGTATCCATATTCCTGACTTTCATTTTCATAGCCTATGTCTATCCAATATTTGAGAAAAATACGCCAAAGGATAAATTATGGCATAGCATCCCTTTGCTTGGACTGGGATTTATCAGCGCATTGATCGTAGAACATATCACGATATATAACGTCGTCTTGGCTGTGGGAACTATCCTATACACCATTGCGGCGCATCGGAAAGTCCTCCTCTCCCATGTGTCCTATCTCCTAGGATCCATAGGCGGCACCGCATACATGTTTTCCAACCAGGCATACCATTCCATTGCCAACAATCAAGACGGATATCGTCAGGTAGCGCAGGGAGGAATCATCAGCCGATCCATAGAAAACTATGTGCAGGTGATTGCAAAGCATCTCTGTCTAAACAATGTATGGCTCAACCTAGCGATACTAACCGCATGCATTCTCCTGTTTCGGCAATGCATTCCCCTGTGGAAGACAAAGGCAGAGCGCATAACGGCAAAATCCTGCCTGGCTGTTTTGACTTTTTTTAATATCTGGGCCTTTTTATCTTCCTCCGGCATTGGCGACAATGTCAAAAGGGAGCCACTGCTGTATGCAGAAGCAGTGCTTGGCATTCTCTACCTTTTGGCATGCGTTATATTTTCCGCTCTGGTAGGCATTAGAAAAAAATGTCTGTGGAAGGTACTATTCTGGAACGCAAGCATCCTCTGCATAACCGGTCCGCTTCTTTTTGTTAATCCCATAGGCGAGAGATGCTTTTTTGCCACCTATATCTTATTTATCATGCTCCTCCTTGAACTGCTCCATCAATTAGACACGGAGCAGATTACTGGGATTTTAGAAGGAAGGCTTTTTCGCTTCCTGTGCATCTTAGGCTGTACCGCTGGCCTGGCATTCTATTTGAATGTATATTCCTCCATCAGCCAAGCGGATCACGATAGACTGGAGTATATCCAAGAACAGGTTGCAGGGGGCGAAACTGCTACGGAGATTATCCATCTCCCCTACGAATCATATATATGGGGGGCCACGCCGGAATACGAGCCATGGTACCAGCGATACAAATTATTCCATGGCCTTCCAAAAGACTTGGAAATAAAGACCGTATCGGAATATAGTGATAAAAATGACGAAATAAATTCTACGGATTAGCATAGGGGAAAATAAATATTCTCCTTACAAATTTCAAAATGAACTGATGTTGATATTGCAGTTTTGTGTCTGCGCTGCGGCACAAACATTTGCAGCAGAAAGCAGTGCAGAAACGAGGAAAACAATGGAAAACGCTGAGAAGAAAATATCCGTGGTGGTATCCGTATATAATGAGGAACTCTCTTTAGACCAATTCCACAAAACTATCATTGATATCTTAGAACGCTGCATCTGGGATTACGAGCTCATTTTCGTCAACGATGGAAGTGCTGACAGAAGCATCGAGCTGCTTAAGCAATTCGCTGCGGGAAACTCTAAAATCAAAGTAATTGACTTTTCCCGAAACTTCGGCCATGAAGCCGCAATGATTGCAGGAATTGACCACGCCACAGGAGATGGCATCGTATGCATGGATGCCGACCTCCAGCACCCGCCGGAGAGCATTCCGGAAATCATTGCAAAATTCCAAGAAGGATATGAGGTCATCTCCATGATTCGAGGCAAAAATGCCGACGCCGGCTTCATCAAATCCATCACGTCCAAGGCATTCTATAAAGTCCTGAACCTCCTATCTCCCATCAAGTTTGAGAACAATTCCTCGGACTTTTTCGCCCTGGCCGCCAACGTGGCAGAGGTGCTGCGCAGAGACTATCGGGAAAAAATCCGATATCTGCGCGGCTTTGTGCAGAGTGTGGGATTTCGCAAAACCACCTTGGAATTTAATGCCGGAAAAAGGACGGCCGGAGAAAGCAAATACAGCCTTCGCAAACTTCTCCACTTTTCCATCAATGCCTTGTGCAGTTTTTCTGACCTCCCGCTGAAATTAGGCGTGTACTCTGGCATTCTAGTGGCGATGCTGGGCTTCATCCTAATGATATTTACCATAGCCAACAAACTGATCAATGGTGCGCCAGCAGGATATTCCACCATCATCGTGGCCCTGTGCTTCATGTTTGCCGTTACCCTCATAGTCATTGGCATCATCGGAGAATACATCGCCGTGCTC
Source organism: uncultured Lachnospiraceae bacterium (assembly GCA_949346185.1). Classification (GTDB taxonomy): domain Bacteria; phylum Bacillota; class Clostridia; order Lachnospirales; family Lachnospiraceae; genus Butyribacter. Next base: position 1,005 of record CASGVX010000210.1, on the reverse strand, counting down.
TTTGCTGAAATCAAAGATCGCCCCATCTACATTGTCCGGGAAATTTACAAAAGCGATCAGTAATTCTCCCTCAGCAATGCGCCGATGGCATCATAGGGACATTTCAATTCCGGGTAGGCAAAGAGCCTGTCAAATTCCCTCTGTCTCGCCGGCACGCCCTCCCCGGAGAAATCAGCCTGCATCAGTTCCCTGAAATTTCTCAGATACATGGCCGGATGAGTTGTCTTCATGTATTTTTCAAAATAACTTCCCCTGTATTTCAGGCAGTATAGGGGCTTGTGCCTAGATGCAAAATAACTGGCATATCGCCCATTATTGGTCACCATGGCATCTGCCACATAGAGAATATCCTGTTCCGACATAATTCTCTTCACATACCCGAAAGAATCCCTGTACTTGGCGCTGAGGATGTAGGAATGCTCCATCAATTCCTCCACGTTGGTAAATACGAACCATTCCTCCCCCAGGTAATCCAAAAAAGCCTTCAGATCAAAACTTTTCAGGAAATTCCTCCGACTCTCCTTCTCCCGGTTCAGCAAAAGGGCGAGAACCTTCTTCTCTCCCACGGCAGGAAAATAGAATCTGATCTCTTCCCCCACCTCCCTCTGCCTTTCAGGATTGTTAATCTCCCACACAAAGGGGAGGCAGATGCCCTCCAATAGTTCCGTGCGCTCCATATAATACCCATCTCTCATAAGCTGAGCCGTAAACGGGGAGCCCGGCACCACGTGGGTAAATCTCCGAAAAGTCTTCCAGCCGGCGCCCTGCTTTCCCTTTCTTTTCAAGCGCATCCCATTCTTAAACTGGTAATCATAGGGGGAGGCTAGGAGAATCCGCACCCCCTCCTGAAACTTCATGCCCTTGGCTAGGGAAGCATCTGCGCAGACCACATTTGCCAATTCCCGGCAAAACTCTTTCTTTGCCAGCTCAATTCCCTGCCTCGCCATGGGATTCTTCCGCCGCTCGTTTTTCAAGAAAAATCGGCTGGAAAAACTGTCCTGATCC
>CASGVX010000209.1 GCA_949346185.1 uncultured Lachnospiraceae bacterium | reverse complement strand
ATATCCGGTCTACGTTGACGCATCCGCCATCCCAAGCCAGCGTGCCATCCTCCCCATCGCAGTCTTTCCTTGCGTCCATTCCTATGGCAGGAGCAGAATCCAGCGTCTGCAAATGCTTTTTTACCGTCCCCGTGTCATTTCTCTCAATGGGTCCGGTCAGGGCCGCCTGAACGCCCTTCTCCAGCATATTTTCCACATTTGTCTGCACCAGCGAGCGCAAAAGCGTTTCGCCCTCCTGCTGAGAAAAGCCGCACTCTCCCAGCAATTCCAAACTGACTTGAAAAAGTCCGATCATATAATTGCTGGCCATGGTTGCCGCCGCATGATACCTGACCTTATCCTCCGTCTGAATTGTGAGAATCCTGTGTCCCAGCCAACCACCGAAGAGATTTGTCATATCGTGCACCGATCTCTGATGCCCCTCCAAGGTAAGAACCGCCCTAGGAAACTCCTGATATGATGTGAATTTGTCGTTAAAAGCGAACATGGGATGAATAGAACAGCCGTATGCACCGGTCTGTCTGATTCCTGAAAATACATGAGATGATAAAGAACCACTAAAATGGCAAATAATCTTTTCCTGCAACTCTAACCTTGTCTCTCTGATGCAATCCCATACTCGGCCAATCTCCCCGTCAGGAGTGGTGAGAAATAGAGTATCGCTCGCCGATACAAGTTCTTCCAATGTGTGATATGCCGTTGTTTCAGTAAAATTCGCTGCTGCCTCAGCACTTTCATAACTGCGGCTAACATAGCCTGCCATGGGCACACCGTATAATGTCAAATGCTTTCCCAGCGTGGTGCCCACTTTGCCAGCACCGATTATTCCAATCTTCAAAATTATCACCCCATTTGCTCTGTATCCCGACCAGCGGCCGGTTTCGCCAAAAGCTCTGCCATGATAATTCCTATCATCTGATGCAGTTTCCAAGGGAATACCGCTCATCCGCGCGCATCTATGCACAACGGAGGTATTATATCACAGTTTTCTGAAAAACGCAAAAACTACTGCACGTCCCTTTTCTGGAATATCAGCATGCTTCCCCCCACGCATGCCGCACCCAGAGCAAAAAGAATCAACATGCACTTGCATTGAACCCCCACCCCATATTCCAAACTTAATGCCTTCTCCTGCAAGCTAAGCAGCCAATACTCCATTACCCACTCCCATTCCAGCAGCATAGACGCAATAGAAGCGGCCATCGTGCCTAGAATCAGAATAGTCAGGTTGATTCCCACGGACAATCCTCCCGACCGGGTAACGTGCCCAATCAGCATGGAAATCGCCACATAACTCCAAATCACCACCAACTGCCCCAAAATCAAGAGAAGAAATCTTGCCACAGCGATGCTCCCAAATCCCCAAGCCAGAGAATATACGCCCATGAGAAGCATGGAAGGAATCCATGTAATCACTGTCATCGCCGCACATAACGCCACATATTGCCCAAACACAATCTGCGTCCTAGAAACCCCTCGGCTGACCACCTGCTTTACGGTACCTGTGGTATACTCGCTGGTCACAATCCCTCCCACAAACAGTGCCACAAGAAGGAAATATAAGGTTCCTGACGGATAGGTGCTGAACACGGAAAGCCCATTACGACCCAAAATCACATCCCAATCGCCCCCCTTCCATTTCGCATAGGCAACTGCCATGATTTGTATTGCAGCCATGCCGAGAAAGACAAACAGCGTCACCCATGTCACCTTGCTCTTCAACACTTTATACCACTCGCTGCGCATCATATTCCACATCTACATTCCCCCCATTCTATCCACAAAGTATTTCTCCATATCCTGCCCCTCCACTGCCAGATAGGATACCGTTACGTTTTGCGATACCAGTTCTCTATTCATCGCACCAATCCGTTCCGTCTGCTCATACACGCATATGGAAGCATCGGGAAGCACCTGCATCTGCTCTATGCCAAATTTCTCCTGCAATATCTGGCAAGCCTTATCCCGATGGTCTGCCCCAATTCGCACGTAATGTACTGTTTTTTGATTCAGCTCCTCCGCAGTAAATTCCTCCACCAGATTCCCCTGATTGATAATGCCATACTTTGTCGCCATCTTTCCCAGTTCTCCCAATATGTGGGAGGAGATCAATATGGTCATTCCCTTTTCTTGCTGAAGGTGCAGCAGCAACTGGCGAACCTCTAAAATCCCCGTCGGATCCAGTCCATTGATCGGCTCATCCAGCACTAAGAATTCTGGACTTCCCAGCAGAGCGATGGCTATAGAAAGCCTCTGCTTCATTCCCAGAGAGAACCCCTTCGTCTTTAGTTTTCCAGTATCCGACAAGCCAACCATTCCCAATATGCGTTCATAATCCATAGACTTATCGCATCCCTGCATCTTGCTGTAATAAATTAGATTTTCTCTAGCGGTCATCCTCGGAAAGAGCGCAGGCTGCTCAATCACGCACCCAATTTTCTTCCTCCCTTGGGACACATTTTCCGATCCGAAGAGGGTAAAGCCCCCCGCTGACGGTCTGGCAAGCCCGCAGACCATTTTCATCAGCGTCGTCTTTCCCGCCCCATTCTTTCCAATAAAGCCATAAATATCGCCCTTTTCCACGTGCATGTTCACGCCATTTACCACATTTTTCCGTCGATAGGTTTTTGTCAATCCACTTGTCTCCAATACCATCATGTTTTTTCTCCATAAATTACTAATCGCTACAATTCACGGCTAGCCATACCTTCATGCGGCAGCCCCTTCATAAAAGTCCCTGCGCTAAAGCATGCTTTCCTGTAAAACTGACATGCCGCCTAGAGGCGGCATTGACTCTCTCAGCGGCACAATCATATATGAAAGTCAATCGTTCCATGCCTTGCACTTCTACGCTTTGCTTTCATAGAAATAAGGGCTGCTCCCATAAAGAAGCAGCCCCGATATCTGCATATTAATCTGTTGTATAAGGCATAATTGCCACATGACGAGCACGCTTGATCGCTACTGTCAGAGCCCTCTGGTGCTTTGCACAGTTGCCTGTAATCCTTCTGGGAAGAATCTTGCCCCTCTCTGACACATATCTCTTTAATTTATTGATATCCTTGTAGTCGATATAGTCATTCTCTTTATCTGCACAGAATACGCAAACTTTTTTTCTTCTGCGCATGGGCCTTCTCCGAGAAGCGCCTTCTTTATCGCCTTTATTGTATGCCATAGCTTCTAACCTCCTTAAATTATCACTGAACTAATCCAATACAGCATCTGCCGCTCATTCGATAACTGCTGTACTAGTTCTTAAATGGCAGTTCCTCGTCAATGGCATCAGGAATATTCATAAATCCATCCCCCGCAGCCTGAACCGGCTCCGGCCTGGACGGCGCTGCCTGCTGGTATCCACCGCCACCATTATTATAACCTGCGGATGCCGCCTTGCTCTCAGCAAACTCCTGATCCTCCACGATTACTTCCGTCGTGTAGACTCGCTGCCCTTCTTTGTTCGTGTAACTGCCAGTCTGAATGCGACCAGTCACTGCAATCTTCGTCCCCTGATGAAGATAATTCTCAGCAAACTCCGCACCCCTGCCAAATACCACGCAGTTGATGAAATCCGCCTGATTGTCCTCACCCTGACGCCGAAATCTCCGATCTACCGCCAAAGTATATCTGGCAATTGCCGTCTGATTCTCCCCGGAAGAATAACGCATCTCCGGATCTCTGGTCAGACGCCCCATCAAAATAACCTTATTCATGTAGGAAACACCTTCCTTTCTATGCTTCCTGTCTAATGCATAAGAATCTGAGCACATGATCCATAATGCGAACGGCCTGTTCCAGTTCGCTAGGGACAGCGGGCTCAGCATCGAATTTGATGAAGTAGTAATAGCCTTCCTTCATATGCTGAATCTCGTAAGCAAGTCTCTTCTTGCCCCACTCTTCAACCTCTGTGACATTTCCACCGAACTTAGCGACATACTCCTTCGCCTTCTCTACAGTGGCCACTCTCACATCCTCTTCGATCTTAGCATTGACAACTAACGCTAACTCATATTTGTTCATAGTTGCCTGTACCTCCTTTTGGTCTCTGGTCCTCCCCATGGCTCCGTCTCTAAGATGAATCATCCCCATATAAGCATGGGAATCATCCATCCCTGTGATATCTGGAAACGGTGCATGCATTCTGCACTTTGCCCTGTCAGGGAAGAACAAGGAAAATTAACGTATCACAATGATATATAATAACACAAAATCATAACATATGCAAGTACAAATTTTACATTTCCACATGATGGTTTCTCACAAGTTACTATTCACAGACATTTCTAGAAAAAGAACAGAATCGTTGTGCTTGCACAT
>CASGVX010000208.1 GCA_949346185.1 uncultured Lachnospiraceae bacterium | reverse complement strand
GAGCATCTGCCTTACAAGCAGAGGGTCATAGGTTCGAGCCCTATAGGTCCCATTATTTTCCTTTATATGGCTATATTGAGGCGGGATAGCTCAGTTGGCTAGAGCACACGGTTCATACCCGTGGCGTCAAGGGTTCAAATCCCTTTCCCGCTATTTACAGGGTCCTGAGATAAATGTACATTTGTTTCAGGACTTTTTTGCTTATTATGGTTGGAGTGCTAGGCATACAATGGCTGAAGCAGGGCGCACTCTGGAAAGGGGTGACTTATGAGAGTTGGCATGGGATATGATGTTCACAGGCTGGTGGAGGGGAGAGATTTGATTCTGGGAGGCGTATCCATACCCTATGAGCGGGGGCTATTGGGTCATTCTGATGCAGATGTGCTTCTGCATGCCATTATGGATGCGTTGCTGGGAGCGGCAGCATTGGGTGATATCGGGAAGCACTTTCCGGATACGGACGATGCCTACAAAGGGGCATCCAGCATTGAACTATTGCGGCAGGTGGGCGGCATGCTGGAGGATGCCTGCTTCATGATAGAAAATATTGATGCCACGATCATTGCCCAGCGTCCTAAGATGCGGGAGCATATCCCCAAGATGGAAGAGAATATCGCTGAGGCTTTGGGATTGGAGAAAGATCAGGTGAATGTGAAGGCTACCACAGAGGAGGGCTTGGGCTTTACCGGACAGGGGGCTGGGATTTCCTCCCAGGCAATCTGCTCCCTTGTCTCCATGTTTGACCTTATGGCAGAGGCAGAAGATTCAAGGCGGTCAGGATGCGAGGGATGCCTGGGCTGCGGAAAGTCAAATTGAGAAAGGAGAATGGGCATGAAATATACGGTGAGAAATTATCAGGAAGATGATATTGAATTTCTTCGGGTAAATGATTTCCTTCATTCTATGGAAATTCAATGTCGGGAAGATTATGACCCCGATATGATCTTTACAATTTTAGATGAGGCTCACAAAATATGCGGCATTGGGGATTTGTCTTACCATAAGACTTGGCTTGACAAGAGACTGGGGGCACCGCATTTTCTGAAATTTAATATTTGCGTGGCAATGCAGGATTCTGAATTATACCAGATTGCCATTGACTTCGCATGGATGCTGCTGGAGCGAAAGATGGAAGTGCATCGGGGAAATCCCTGCGGACTTATGGTTACCTGCCGCATGGGGAATCTGGAGGAGATGCAGAAGTATCTGGAGGCTGGTTTTGCTTTCGGAGAGACAGAGCCAGTGCTTCGCTGCCAGATACAGAATCCGGGGAAGGCGAATTTGCCTGCGCCATACAAGATAGAGGAATTGCAGAAAAAGAAGTCCGAGATTGAGAGATACATAGCTGCCACTGCCAAGGCGAAAGAGGGGGTGCCGGACAGCATGGAGGAATATCTTTTCCACTGTACAGATGATTCTTTCACAAGCTACTATATCACTGATGGGCAGGAAATTTTAGCTGGAATCAACGTGCGTGATATGGATGACAATGGAGTGACGGATAGTCTCTTTGTACTGCCGGAATTTCGGAGGAAGGGTTTCGGGGATGCACTGCTAAAGAAGTCTCTGGAGTGTATGCAGAATCGTGGATATGATTTGGCAATGACTACTTTGAGTGGCCTTGCTGAGGAGGAAATGCAGTTATACCTTTCTTTTGGATATGAACTAGACAGTTTTTACGTACAGCTGACCAAGATGACGGTGGCTTGAATAAAAACATAAAAAAATACTGAACTTTTTTGGCCTTTCTGACAGAATTATAATGAAAGGCCTTTTTTTATTTATGGTGGAGAGGGGGTTGAGGAATACGATAAATGTCATCATGGAAAAAGAGGGGGGAGATAGTTTGCAGGATGCAGCACAGTTGCTGATAGATACCGTCGGAGACGATGTATATCATTTTTGCTGTCGCCTGACCCGGAATCGGATGGATGCGGATGATCTGTATCAGGATACTTTTCTGAAGGCACTGGAAAAACAGAGTCGTCTGGAGACTGTTTACGACATGGGACAGACAGAATCCATTAGGAGAAATCGTAATTTCCTAATGGGGATTGCTGCCAATCTGTGGAAGAATCAGTGGCGTAAAAAGAAGAGGGAGCAGAAGCATGTATCGATAGAGGATACGGAGTTTTTTGAATTGCCATCTTCGGATGAAGAGGATATGCAGATTCGCTTAGAACGCAAGGAGATACAGCAGAGATTGACGGTGCATATTCGTGCCTTGCCGGAAAAATTAAAAATGGTGGTCTATCTGTTTTATGCGGCGGAGATGCGGACGGAAGAGATTGCAGAAACGCTGCATATTCCGAAGGGAACGGTAAAAAGCAGGCTGTATCTGGCGAGAGCAAGATTAAAAGATAATTTGGAGGCGGATGGCTATGAAATATGATATAGAAGAATTGTTAGAAGAAAATATGAATATACAGGGAACTCCGTCCAGAGAATTGAATGAGAGGATTCTGTATCATGACAGAGGAGGTAATGGAATGCAGAATAAGAAGTTTGTTAAATATATGCCGAAGGTGGCAGTGGCGGCATTCGCAGCCATTGTAGTAACTGGCGGGATTGGCTATGCGGCCGTGAATCTCTGGGATCGCTCCGTGGCCGAGGATTTCGGCGTGGCGGAGGATCCTGAGATGATGCGGGAGATGAATGAAAAGGGATTCGCCCAGCAGCCTCAGGACACGAGGGCACAAAGCGACCAAGTTTCCGCTACTGACAAGGGCATTACCGTAACTCTAAAGCAGACGCTGGCGGATGAGCATAGCGCATATGTCTGCTACGAGGTCAAATATGGAGATCAGTACAAGGCAGTTGCCCAAGGCAGAGAGAAACATCCTGACTATGGCATTGCGATGCCTTGGGCGGAGTTTCAGATAGATTCTGGGAATTCATTGAATTATTGCGGCGGTGTCAAGGAGGTGATAGATGACCATACCATCCTCTACGAGGACTTCATTACAACATCGAAGATGGAAGATACCCTGAATGAGGGTAAAATGAAGATGTCTCTATCTAACTTTACGATGGATCGAGAGAAAGCAGACTCGAAACCGATAGTGATGGCAAAAGACGGAAACTGGAATTTATCCTGGGATTTGTCGGTTGGCAGTGAAAAACGGGTTTATCATTTGGATCAGACATTATCGCTGGGGAAAAACAGGGTGGTCTTAAAAGACCTGACCATCTCTCCGCTTTCCTATACGCTGACTTTAGGTTCTGAGGGCGTATCTTTAAACAATGTTTTTGCAGTGGTTAAGGAACATTCTGACGGGGATATTGCTTTGGATAAAAATGGAGATATGAAAGTGATTCGTTATGTGCGCACAAATGAAGAGAAAGCGGATCGGGTTATGGAAAAACTTCCGAAGGGACAGACACTTTGCTCCCTAGATACGGTTGCCCTGTGTCTGGATGGCAAAGTTTTTGACTGCATGGGCGGCATGGGGAATGGCGGCAGGGATTATGTCTATAGACAGTTTGATAAGGTGCTGAATCTGGAGAAAGTGACGGGAACGCGCGTGGCAGGAAAGTATATTGATTTGAAGTCGGTTCCGTATGATACTGTAAAATAATATGGTGTCGTGCAGGGCGGCAGAGAAGTATCGTTTTGTGAGGCAAAGGTTACTATGAGGGGCGAAGCCATGAATAGTAACAGGCAAGGGTGCAGTCTGGTGACAGATTTGCACCCTTTTTGCGTGTTTTATGTATATGTGCGCATTTGTGATAGGTTCACAAATTTCCTTGTTTGTGTTATGATAGTGGGAAAAAGAGAATGGAGGAATGATATCATGGCAAAAATTGAGATGAAGACACCTTTGGTGGAGATGGACGGAGACGAGATGACTAGGATTCTCTGGAAGATAATTAAGGAGGAATTGCTGATTCCTTTCGTGGATCTGAAGACAGAGTATTATGACTTGGGTCTGGAGTATAGAAATGAGACGAACGACCAGGTGACGATAGATTCTGCGGAGGCGACCAAGAAATACGGAGTGGCAGTGAAGTGTGCCACGATTACGCCAAATGCCGCCCGCATGTCAGAATATAATCTGAAGGAGATGTGGAAGTCGCCCAACGGTACGATTCGTGCGGCTCTGGACGGCACGGTGTTCCGTGCGCCGATTCAGGTGAAGGGAATCGAGCCCTGCGTGAAGAATTGGGAGAAGCCTATCACCCTTGCGAGACATGCCTACGGTGATGTGTATAAGAATACGGAGATCAAGGTGCCGGGTGCCGGAAAGGCGGAACTGGTGTTTACGGGCGAGGATGGCAAGGAGGTGCGCCAGACGATTATGGACTTTGACGGTCCTGGAATTATCCAAGGCATCCATAACAAGGATAAATCTATCG